>JAADIO010000034.1 GCA_013151235.1 Deltaproteobacteria bacterium
CCCGCCAGGATGGAGAAAATCTTTCCGGAATAGTCCGGCGAAGGGGTCCGATTGTTCCGGGATAAATTTCCTGAACTCTTCCGGGTCCATCGGGTCGTCATGATCCGGAGACCTCCAGGCTGGTAAGTTCAGCCCGGATGATTCGCAGATAATGGCGTTAATCACTTCCCGGCATGAAATCTTGAGGATGGATGGTACCATCCGGACCGGGATGAAATCGTTTCTTTTGGAGTGATGTTCTTTCATCATGGCATCCCCTACATGCCCCCTGAAAAATATGGGGAAGGTCGCCCAGGGTCGCCGCCTTTTCGGTCCGTCGACCTATCCCCGAACTCGAATCTCCGTACTTATCCCGTACTTGTTTTTGCCAAAAGCCAACAATACAAGACAACTTCAGTATACATAAATTTTAAATGAAATCAAGGACTTTATTGTTGACTTGTATCGTGGAGATTTGTATATTTTGCATAATCTCGCTTTGAGGGGGCAGTGAGGGAAACCTCGTACGAGTTCGAGTCTCGTCTTCGGCACCATTTAAAACCTGGGGTGCAGGTCTTTCGGCCTGTTACGGAATCCGGCCCGCCTTCATTTAATGCTTCTCTGCAAGAGCGGCTATCCGTCTGTCAAAATTCCTTGTTACCATTGCACTTTTACGGCAATGCCTTTCGGTTGAACTTTCTCCCGACTTTCTGCTATGATGGAAAAAGGATATTGGGTGATGTTGCGTCCATGATATTTCCGGGCATGATCTCTATGGGCGTTGTACTGCTTCCGGAGGGTTGTCTGTTCTATGGCTGTCAAAAAGATTCTCGTGGTCGAGGACAACGCGACGAACCGCAAACTTTTTACGACCATTCTTCAGATTGAGCACTATGAGGTCTTTGAGGCGGAAGATGCCGTCCGGGGGCTGGAACTGGCACGGCAATATCGCCCGGACCTGATTCTGATGGATATTCAGCTTCCCGGGATGGACGGACTCACGGCCACCCGGAAGCTCAAAGAGGACCTTGGCCTGAAAGATATTCCCGTACTGGCTTTGACGGCCTTTGCCATGGCCGGAGATCATCAAAAGGCGATCGATGCCGGTTGTAACGGCTATATCAGTAAACCGATCAAGGTGGAGAGCTTTCTGGAACAGATTGTCCCCTTCCTTCAGTGAACAGATGACGGTAAAACTCAGACTCACGCTACTGAAAAAATTAAATCTCCTGACGATCTTTCTGATTGTGGTGACGATCTCGGTAATGGCGGCCTTTGTGATTCATGATGAAATCAAGGATCATATCGAGGAATCCCTTGATCATGGCCGTGTCATCGCGAGTCTTCTTGCGGAGAAGGTTGCCCTCGGGTTATCCGGGAAAAACCGGGAGGTATTGGATCGGGTTTTGGATCACTTTATTTACGACTCCTCGATTGCCTATGTCTATATTCTGGACCGGTCGGAACGGGTGATCAGTTACAAAACCCGGGGAGGCGATGCCGTTCTCTTCTCGAAGATACGGTACCGCCCCGTGCCGTCCGCTCCCGATTTGCGTTACGGAGAATTCATCCGTTCCGACGACGGGAAGAAATATCTCGATCTTTTTATCCCTGTGGTTCGCAGCCGGGATAAAGTGACTGGTTCGGCCCGTGGAAATACACCGGAGATGCGGAAGGTCGACACGATTGGGTTCATCCACCTCGGTTTTTCCGAGGAGCGATCCCGCCTTCAGATCCGGTCCTTCCTGACCTCCACGATTCTCGTTACCCTTTTATTGATGGTTTTGGGGTCTCTCCTGACTTTGCTGCTGACCCGGCGGATGACGCGTCCTATTCAGGACCTGATTGCCGGGGCCCGGAGGATCGGAGAAGGGGATCTGGATCAGGACCTCCGTATCGATTCCCATGACGAGATCGCAGCTCTTGCCCGGGAGTTCAACCGGATGGTGAACCGGCTGAGACACTCCCGGGACCGGATCAATGAGTATCAGAACAACCTGGAAAGGCTTGTGGAGACGCGGACCTGCGACTTGCAGAAGGCAACAACCCGGGCTCGGGAGATGGCCCATGAGGCCCAGGCGGCAAACCGTGCCAAGAGCTCCTTTCTTGCGAACATGAGCCATGAACTGCGTACTCCTCTGAACGCGATCATCGGTTTTGCCGAACTTCTTGAGGGGAGATACTTCGGTGAATTGAACGAAAAGCAGGCGGAACATCTTCACCAAATCCTGGAAAGCGGCCGGCATCTCCTCTCTCTCGTAGAGGACATTCTGAATCTTTCCATGATTGAGGTCGGGCAGGTTTCCTTCTCGCCGTCCAGAGTGAATATGCGCCGGCTTCTGGAAGAGAGCCTTATGCTGATACGGGAGAAGGCAATCCGTCACAACATCCGCCTGGTCGCCCGTATTGATGAAGTTCCGGAATGGATGATGTCCGATGAACGGAAGGTGAAGCAGATCGTTTTTAACCTTCTTTCCAATGCCGCAAAGTTTACTCCTGAAGGAGGGGAGATCCGGATTGAGGCCGAACGGATTGAAACTGCGGGACTTTCCGAAAGGGTTCCGCCTCTTTTCCGGGAAGAAGTGCGGATGGTGCTTGATCCCGGCCACCGTTCCTATTTGCTGGTTTCCGTTTCCGATACCGGTATCGGTATTGACCGGGCGGCATGGAAGGGGATCTTCCTTCCCTTCGCCCAGCAAGACGAGACCGTTATTAAACGTTTCGGCGGTACGGGCCTGGGGCTTTCCGTCTGCCGTGAGTTGATCCATCTTCATTCCGGGGCAATCTGGGTGGAGAGCGAGCCGGGAAAAGGGAGTGTCTTTACCTTTGTTCTGCCGTTGCTTCAAAAAGGAAACGGTGTTACGATGACGGCGTCGTCCTGAAAAGAGAAAAGTCCTTACCATGAAGGTCATGAAGAAAAATCAAATTCAAAGAGAAACCAAAAACAATTAACCACGGGGAATGCGGGGAAGATCTGAAAAACGATGTCGAACCGAACGATTCTCCTTCTGGTGATCATTGCAGCAGCGGCATGGTTTCTGTACGAACCGGTCATGGACCGGTATTTTACTGATACCTCACTACGGGTTTCCGAACCCCTTTCCCCCTTTTCCGGTGATCAGCCCTCATCGCACCTTGAGACGAAGCGACTCGATGTCACTCTGGCCTCTTACGGGGGAAGAATTCTTTCCGTACGTCTGAAGAAATTTGTCGGCAGTGATGGAAAGCCGGTGGAATTGATCTCCGGCCTTCTGAAGAGCCGGGGGGGGATCCGGATAGAGATCCCCGGGGAAGAGGGGCTTGACGATGGTCTCTACCATTTTTCCCGGGATGGACATGGGGTCGTTTTTTTTCGGCAAGCTCCTTCCGGTCTGGAGGTGCGAAAATCCTATTCCCCCCTTGGGAATTCGGCACTGGCCTTCCGTTTGCAATTAGTCAATCGGTCCGGGAAACGTATTTCTCTTCCCGGGGGCTACCGGATTATCCCTTTCTACGGGATTGGACTGGACGGAGAGAATGGGAGGAAGTATCTCAAGGTCGTCTGGAAAGAGGAAGGGGGGGATGAGGTCTACCGTGAAAAGGCTGCGAAGGTTAAAGAGCCGGTCCGGACGGAGAAAGCGGTTGCCTGGATGGGGTTGCAGAATCGTTATTTTGCCCAGGTCATTGTTCCCCTCAACCGGAAGTTGCCGGCATCTCTGCTCCCTTTAGGGGATCGGCAGGTTTATGCCGTTTTGCAGGCACCCTCCGTGATTCTGGACCCGGGCCGGTCCGTGGAGACGACCTTTCTTTTCTATTTCGGTCCCCTGTCGGAAAAGAACTTAAAGGGGTATTATCCGGGTCTGGAGGCGATCGTTGATTACGGGACCTTTGATTTTCTCGGCCGGGCGGTGGTCGTGCTCCTGCACTGGATCCATGGTTATACCGCCAATTACGGGGTCTGCCTGATCCTCCTAGCTTTTGTGCTCCGGGTTCTTCTCTTTCCCGTGACGCAGTATAACCTCCGTTCTCTCCGGGAAATGCCGAGGATCCTTGACTCAATCTACAGTATCGAGGAGGAGGAGAAAGATCCGGACCGTGCGGCGGAGTTAACCCGTCCTCTGCGGAAGAAGCAGATCCGGGCCATGGCCGGAAGCTTCCTTCCCCTCGCGATTCAGATTCCCCTTTTTCTGGCCCTCTACGAGGCGCTGAACCGGTCGATTGATCTTCGGAGGGCGGGGTTCATCTTTTGGGTGAAAGACCTCTCCGTCCGGGACCCTTATTTTTTGCTGCCCCTCCTGATGGGGCTTGCCATGATTCTTCAGCAGCGCCTCACGTCGGCCAATCCGGGAGAAGATCACACCTGGCTCTATATGCCCCTTGGTTTTGCTCTCCTTTTTTCTTTTTTTCCGGCCGGGTTGGTTCTCTTCTGGCTGGTCGATTCCCTTTTCTCCGTGGTCCAGCTTGCCTGGATTTCTACCAGCAAACGTGTCATGAGGTGAGGGAAAGGAGTTTCCCGTGAAATTTTTTCGGGTTCTACTGATCGGGGCGATCTTTGTTACGTTCTCTGCTTCCGGTACTCCGGCGATCCGGAGAGGGGGTTTGCCCGGTTCCGCCGTTTCCGTGCCTTTCAAGAAGGGGGAGGAATTGCATTATGTGATCCGCTGGGGGTTCATCCCGGCCGGGAAGGGGACCCTGACGATCTCAAAAAAAGCGGGAAAAGACGGGATTTATCACATCATCACCACGGTTCGGAGTAATGCCTTTGTGGATACCTTCTATAAAGTTCGGAACAGGATTGAGTCTTTTTTCGATCTGAAAAACGATTCCTCCCTGCGGTACCGGAAGGTACAACGGGAGGGGCGGCACCATCGGGATGTCGATCTGATTTTCGACCATGAAAAAAATGAAGCGACGTTGATCAAAAACGGCGAGGTGCAAAAAACGATCCAGGTGCCGCATAGGATTCAAGATCCGCTTTCTGCGATCTACGATCTCCGGATGGTCAAAGACCTGGAGACGGAACCGGTGCTGAATGTGACGGACGGCAAGAAGAACTATCGTGTCCGGGTTCTTAACCTCGGGCGGGAACGAATCAAAACCCCACTCGGCTATTTTAATACGATCAAAGTGGAGCCGGTTGTGGAAGATATGGAGCTGATCTTCGACAAGAAGAAAAAAGGAAAGCTACTGATTTGGCTGACTGATGATGGGAAGAAGGTTCCCGTGAAGATGAAGAGTGAGCTGACCTTCGGCTCGATTCAGGTCCTTCTCACGAAAGCGAACGTCCGTCTCGATGTGAAGTGAGTCTTTTCCGTTCTCCTCAACGAGAGTGGTTTTCGACAGTCGATGTCGCCTGCTTTTCTTCCCAGACCCGCTCTCCTGCCAGGGTACGTTCAATAAGATCCTGCTTCCGCTCGGAATCCTGCAGAGAGGTCAGCATGCTCAGGAATTTTACCTGGTCTTCGAAACCGAGCGTCGAAGAGAGGCTGAAAACCTTCATGATCTCAGGTGTCATCTTGCCGGGTGCGTAGTGCATAACCAGAACCTGTGAATGAGCTGTGGACAAGTTGTGAGTGATATGAGTGTGAATATTATCTTTCCCGGTGGAGAAAGTCAAGAAAAACAAACCCCGGGACTTTACCAAAACTTGGAGAAAACCGGGGAATCGATGTAAAGCAGGATCCTGTAAAAACCCCAAATAAAGTCGAAAGCAAAAGTGATTAATAACCACACGCGGCGCAAGCGCCTGCGCCGCGCGCGGGGAACACCTGTCTGTGTGCAACGCACAGGCAGGCGGGGAGGCACGGGGATAGACCAGGGGACAAAGTATCAAAGGCACACAGGCACAGAGTTTAAGATCAAAATCAACTGCAAAATCTGTTCGACAGGATGAACAGGATCGACAGGAGACGAAAACACAACTCCCCCGAAGGGAGAGCGTACCTCCTGTCACGCAGCCGAGCATCGCAGAAAGAGAGGGGGAAAGGGCGAGATCGTGTGGTTTCGACTGAGCTCACCATGCTCGGAAATCCAAAGATATAGACCGTTCAGGGGCGATCATGCGACGCATGTTTACGTATACGATCTTTCCGCAAGTTCGCCGAACCGCTGCAGGATGGAAAGCCCGGTCGTCTGGCTCTTTTCCGGATGGAACTGTACGGCAAAAATATTTTCTTTCCAGATCATGGAGGTGAAGTCGATGCCGTAACGGGTTGTTGTGGCAATGACGGAAGGATCATCGGGGACGACATAGTAGGAATGAACGAAATAGAGGAAGTCCTCTTCGGCGACATCGTGCAGAATCGGTGGTGAGAGGTTTTTGTGGATGGTATTCCACCCCATGTGGGGAATCTTCAGCTTTTCTCCGTCGGACTCGTTTGAAACATCGAACCGGAATCGCCGCACCTTCCCCGGGATTAAGTCGAGCCCCCGGTGGGTACCGAATTCTTCACTCTCCGTAAACAGGATATGAAGGCCGAGGCAGATTCCGAGATAGGGTTTTCCCGCCTGGATATGTTGCACGATGGCTTTCGTGAGTTGCCTCTTCTCCAGGTTTGCCATGCAGTCCCGGAAGGCCCCCACGCCGGGAAGGACGAGGGACGAGGCATTCCGGATGGCTTCCGCATCCCGGACTACGCGGGCGGAGAATCCTGCCTTTTCGAACCCTTTTTCCACACTTCGCAGGTTCCCCATACCGTAATCGACGATTGTAATCATTTCCGCCTCTTCTCGGAACATGTGTAAGCCAATATCATACAGGGCGCCATTGTAGTGTTTTCAGGGAAAGGTGTCAATGAAGTTTCTGTTCCCTGACCCGGCAACTTGACAGGAATTTGAATGGGATGTAATTTTGAAAAATCCTGCACACGTTTCGTTGCGGTTTATCGGCAAAGAGAAAAAGGAGTCCCCCGTGAATCCGTTGATGGAAATTCCGGGTGATCGTTATAAAATCGAAGAGCTGGAGACCCTGGTTAAAAAATATCAGCGGACAGAGGAGAAACTGCGTCGGAATCATGAAGCACAGACAGTGATTAATTCCCTTCTCAATCTTTCTCTGGAAGAAATCCCTTTTCATGATCTTCTGCAACGCTGTCTCGGTCTGCTCCTCTCCATTCCCTGGCTCTCCTTCGAATCCCGCGGGGCCATATTCCTGGTGGAAGAAAATCCGGAAGTCCTCGTCCTGAAGGTGTCCAGCGGGATGGAAGGTCCGGCCCGGGAGTTTTGCGGTGAAGTCCCCTTCGGTCAGTGTCTTTGCGGGAAAGCGGCGCTGACGGCGGAGATCCTGCACATTGCCGCCGAGGATGCCTGCCATCAGCGCCATCTTGAAGGTTTGCTCCCCCACGGGCATTACTGCGTCCCCATCCAGGATGCCGACCGCGTATTGGGGATGATCAATCTCTTTGTCGATGCTGAACATCAGCGGGACCCGGAGGAAGAAACGTTTCTGACCACCATTGCCCGGACTCTGGCCGGCATCGTGGTTCGTCGCAGGACGGAGGAAGCGCTGCGAAAGAGTGAACGGAAGCTGCGGAACATTACCTCGAATCTGGGCGAAGGAATCTTTGTTCTTGACCCCTTTGGTCGTCTGGTTTTTGTGAATCCCGAGACGGAGCGCCTTCTCGGATCGTCTGAAGAAGAGCTGCTCTTTCATGATATTGATGAGCTGGTTTTTGTCGGTGGGGGGAATGACGAGGATGTGAAGGAGGTTTCTCCTTTTCGTCAGGTCCTGCTGTCCGGCGTGAAATGCTCCTCCGAGGATGCCCTTTTCCAGTGCAAGAACGGCTCGTTGCTGTCCGTGGCCTATGTGTCGACCCCTTTTATGGAGGGGGGGAAGGTGACCGGGTCGATCACGGCCTTTCGGGACATTTCAGAGAGGAAACGGCTGGAAAAAGAGCTGCTGAAATCTCAGAAGGATGAATCCCTGGGGGTTCTGGCCGGGGGGGTGGCTCATGATTTCAATAACCTTCTGACTGCGATCTGGGGGAACATCAATCTTGCCAAGATTTATGTCGATCCCGAAGATGAGATCGTCTGTGAACGATTGACCAGTGCCGAAGAGGCCCTTTGCCGGGCCAGGGATCTGGCACAGCAGCTCCTGATCTTTGCCCGGGGAAGTCGTCCGCTCCGGAAACTGGTTCCTTTGGCACGCTTTGTTTACGGTGCGGTCTCCTTTGCCCTGAGCGGGTCCAATGTGCGGCCGTCCTTCCACTTCGACGAAGATCTGAAGTCTTTCGAGATCGACGAAGGTCTGATGAATCAGGTGATTCACAACCTTGTGGTGAACGCACAGGATGCCATGCCGGAAGGAGGGGAGATCGGGGTTTATTGTGAAAACAGTGAGGTCCATGTCAGTGATAACCTTCCCCTGCAGGATGGGGAGTATGTGAAGATTTCCATTCGGGATCAGGGGACAGGGATTGATCGGGAGGATCTTCCCCGGATCTTTGAACCCTTCTTTACCACGAAACCGGAAGGGAACGGTCTCGGTTTGGCTGCGTCCGATGCCATTGTCCGGAAGCATGACGGTTGCATCACCGTTGACTCCGTTGCCGGTGCGGGAGCCACCTTTACTATCTGTCTTCCGGCCTCTTCCCGTGCTGTGGTGTATCCGGGAGGCGAGAGCGAGGTGCCTTTCCGGGGGCGGGGGAAAGTCCTGGTCATGGACGATGAGGAGATGATCCGGGCCGTGGCGGGTCAGATGCTGACCCGGGTCGGTTATGCGGTGGAGTTTGCCGCCAACGGTGAAGAGGCCGTTGAATGCTTCGAAGAGGCCCGTATCTCGGGGTTCCCCTTCAATGCGGTGATCCTTGATCTGACCATCCCCGGTGGGATGGGCGGGATCAAGACGGTAGAGCGGCTCCGGGAGATTGATCCCGAGGTGATTGCTATCGTTTCCAGCGGGTATTCCGACGATCCCGTTCTTGCCGATTATGAAAAATATGGATTTCAGGGTGCCCTGCCGAAACCGTACAAGATCTTTGAGTTGAGCGAAGTGTTGCACGGGGTCATTCCAGCGGAATGATCTGCCTCCTTTTGTCCTGTTTGTCCTTTGCTCCATTGGTCAGGATCGAATCAGCCATGTCTGTTTGTATAAAAATGGAATGTTCCGTGGAAAGGTGATTTTTCCGAAAACCTGAAACGGGCGGAGAAAAATCCAGAGGGAAGAGAGAGCCATGGAAAACCGCTGTTTCAATTTGCTTGCAATCAATCGGATGAAATATTAAAATGCCGCCTTTCTACGTATGGAGTGAGCTTGAAACTTCGAACCCGGGAACGTGCCCGGAAATACCTGGTGGGCATCAGTCTCTTCTTCCTTTCCGTAACGATTGTCTCCCTCGTCATTGATCTGCGGAGTATCCGTACGCAGTATGAAAAACTTGCTCTGGTGGAAAGCCGTGCAATTTTTCAGACGATTGTCGCCATGCGAAACTGGAATTTTAAGCATGACGGGGTTTATGTACTCGTCTCGAAGACCCTGAAACCGAATCCCTATTTGAAAGATCCCCGCCGGGATTTAGTCACTACGGAGGGTTTGAAGCTGACGAAAGTGAATGCCGCCTATATGACAAGGCTTCTCTCCGATCAAATGCGGCGAAACAACAATGTCCATATTCACATCACCAGTTTGAAACTTCTGAACCCGGGGAATCGGGCCGACCTGTGGGAACGGGATGCCCTGGCACGGTTTGAGTCCGGGAGCCGGGATGAGCATGAGATCGTCCGCACGGGGAAGGGGCCGATCTTCCGTTATATGGCGCCGCTGATGGTTGAGCGGAGCTGCCTAGCCTGCCATGGGGACCAGGGGTACCGGGTGGGCGATGTGCGCGGAGGAATCAGTGTCACTTTTTCCTATACCCCGTTCGGTCGGGCGATGAGGGGGGCCTTCCGGAGAATTACGCTGGTCCATGTTCTTTTTCTCTTTCTGGGATTGGGAATCATCTTCCTGCTCGGCCGGAAGATCATCCGCCGGATCGAAGAGTTGCAGGACACAATGGACCGGATTAAGAAGCTGGAAGGTTTGCTTCCCATCTGTTCCGGGTGCAAGAAGATCCGCTTGGCGGAGTCCGAGGAGATGGACCGGAAGTCTTGGGTTCCCATTGAAGAATATATCGGGCAACGGACGGATGCCGAGTTTTCCCACGGTCTCTGTCCGGACTGTCTGAAAAAACTCTATCCCGACTACCGTCCGGAAGGGGAGGCGGGAGGGCCTGTCCGGAGCGAATAACGGTTAAGGAGAATATCCGTGTATGAACTGACGGTGAAAAGCCGTTTTGCAGCGGCCCATCAATTACGGAATTACAAGGGAAAATGTGAAAATCTCCATGGGCACAACTGGAAGATCGAGATTACCCTGCAAACGGACCGGCTGGATGAGGTCGGGTTGGGGATCGATTTCGGGGAGATTCGTTCGATGCTCAATGAGATTCTGGAGGAACTCGATCATTGTTGCCTGAATGATCTCCCGGCCTTCCGTGAGGAAAATCCCTCATCCGAGTTGATCGCCCGCTGGATCTTCAACGAGGCCGCACGGCGTATGGAAAAGGATCACATCCTTGTGTCCCGGGTCACGGCCTGGGAGTCGGACGATGCCTGCGCCACCTACTTCGCCGGTGATATCACAACTCCTCCCCGTTCGTGATAATCCGGACCCGGTCCGGACCTGTACGGCGCTTTACAGGCGGCGGACGGTCCGGGAGGTATGAAAACGTGAAAGGAAACGCACCCTCACAGATTCTTCTCCTTTCCGGCGGACTCGATTCGGTGGTAAACTGTGCCATCGCGATGCGGGAAGCGCCGGTTCTGCTTGCATTGACCTTTGATTACGGCCAGCATGCACTGCAACGGGAGATCGACGCGGCAAAGGCGGTATGCGACCATTATTCCATACGGCACCGGGTGATTCCGCTTCCCTGGCTCAAGGAGATTACCTGCTCGGACCTCGTGCGTGACGGGGCCCGGCCGCCCGAGTTGCGAAAAGAGGATCTTGACGATCCGGTGAAGACGAAGGATTCGGCCCGGGCCGTCTGGGTGCCGAACCGGAACGGGATCATGATCGAGATCGCCGCCGCCTTTGCCGAGGTGATGGGGGCCGGGCGGATCATTGTCGGGTTCAACCGGGAGGAGGCTTCGACTTTCCCCGATAACTCGGAGACCTATCTTGCAGCCGTCAACCGGTCCCTTGCATATTCCGCGGGCGCACCGATGGAGGTGGTCAGCTACACCGTTGGTATGGATAAAAAGGAGATTGTCCGCGCCGGGCTGCAACATCAGGTCCCCCTGGGAAAGATCTGGAGCTGCTACCGGGGGGAAGAGAAGATGTGCGGTTCCTGCGAGTCCTGCGGGAGGTTAAAAAGGGCCATTTCCGGGACGGAGGCGGAGAAGATTCTGAGAGGTTTTTTGCCAGGATGAGGCCGCCTCAGGGGCAGGAGACCTTGATCAGCTTGAGAAAGGTCTTATCGAAATCGTTGATCTCCGGGGAGAGCTGCAGGGGATCGATCCCGGCATCTTCTCCCGGTCTTTCCAGGGAGTCGAAGTCATCGAAGCTTGACCCGCTGTAGAGCAAGTGTTCTCTATAAACGAGTTCCGACGGGTCGAACTCCGGAGTACCGAATTCTTCGGTTTCGTCGATGCGGGTAAAGGAGGCCATGAGGATATCGACATGGTATCCTTCTTCCTCGATCCGGCTCAGTGTATCCTGAATCCTTTCGTTATCGGAATAGGCCTGATGAATGGCCTGGATGAGTTGTTCCGCAAGTCGTTTCAGCCGTTTCTCATGATCCATAAAATGCCCCCTTCAATAATTTACGACTTCACATATCTGATCTTTATACCTTTGTCAAGCTTTTTTCTTATCTTTTTTGACACTCATCGACGATTTTGATTTCTTGACAGCCAAATAACGTGCAGGTATAGTACCGTCACGATCGGGTGAGACCTGATGGTGTCGTAAAAAGTCGTTTTTCGGATTCCGTTCATGGTTCGACAAGCTTCCGAGAATGGTGAGCTCGCCGAACCACACGAACAGAATATTAATGACTTACACCGTTCACCCTGAGCACGCCTGTCCTGAGCCGGCCGAAGGGTCGAACGGACTTTTTACGACTTCATCAGACCTGGATCGTTAAAAAAACGACGGATAGGCAAGAAAATCAGGAAAAGGAAGAAACTGTGCCAGAAGATTCGAACCACCAGGAGATAAACCCCCTGGAGAAGGTCTACGATCCTGCCGGGACGGAGGAGAAATGGTATGCCCGCTGGACGGAGAAGGGGTATTTCAGGGGGGGGCTTGATAACGGCAGGCCCTATTATTCGATCGTGATCCCGCCCCCCAACGTGACCGGTTCCCTCCACATGGGGCATGCCCTGAACAACACCCTGCAGGATATCCTGGTCCGCTGGAAACGGATGGACGGGGTCAACACCCTCTGGATGCCCGGCACCGACCATGCCGGGATCGCCACGCAGAACGTGGTGGAACGGGACCTCGCATCGGAAGGACGGAACCGTCACGAACTGGGCCGTGACAAGTTCATCGAGCGGGTCTGGAAGTGGCGGAAGGAGTACGGCGGGGTCATCATAAACCAGCTCAAACGCCTCGGCTCCTCCTGCGACTGGAGCCGGGAGCGGTTCACCATGGACGAGGGGCTCTCCCGGGCGGTGCGGGAGGTCTTCGTCCGGCTCTACGAAGAAGGGCTGATCTACCGGGACAACTACATCACCAACTGGTGTCCCCGCTGCCATACGGCCCTCTCCGATGTCGAGGTCGAGCATGAGGATACCGACGGGCACCTCTACCACATCCGTTACCCCCTGAAGGGGCGCGAGGGGTTCCTGACCGTCGCGACGACCCGGCCCGAGACCATGCTCGGGGACACGGCCGTGGCCGTCCATCCGGAAGACGGGCGTTACCTGGCCCTTCATGGCGAAAAGGCCGTCCTGCCGATCCTGGAACGGGAGATCCCGGTGATCGCCGACACCTACGTGGACCGGGAATTCGGGACGGGGGTCGTGAAGATCACCCCGGCCCACGATCCGAACGATTTCGAGGTCGGCCTTCGTCACGATCTCCCGCAGATCAGCGTGATGGACCGGGATGCCCGGATGAACGGGGCGGCCGGGAAATATGCCGGGATGGACCGTTACGAGTGCCGCCGGGCGCTCCTTGACGATCTCGAGAAAGCCGGGCTTGTCGAGAAGATCGAGCCGCACGGCCATGCCGTGGGTCACTGTTACCGCTGCAAGACCGTCGTCGAGCCTATACTTTCGCTCCAGTGGTTCGTCCGGATGAAGGAACTCGCGGCGCCGGCCATTGCCGCCGTGGAGGAGGGGAGGATCCGCTTCATCCCGAAGGGGTGGGAGAACACCTATTTCGAATGGATGCGCAACATCCGGGACTGGTGCATCTCCCGGCAGATCTGGTGGGGGCACCGGATCCCGGCCTGGATCTGTGACGATTGCGGCGGGATCACCGTGGACCGTACCGACCCGGACCTCTGTGCCCATTGCCGAAGCCCGAACATCAAGCAGGAAACGGACGTCCTCGATACATGGTTCTCTTCGGCGCTGTGGCCCTTCTCCACCCTCGGCTGGCCCGACGATACGCCGGAATTGCGGAATTACTACCCGACCTCTGTCCTGATCACCGGTTTCGATATCATCTTCTTCTGGGTTGCCCGGATGATCATGATGGGGCTCAGGTTCATGGGGGAGGTCCCCTTCCGGGATGTCTACATCCACGCACTCGTGCGGGACGCCCAGGGGCAGAAGATGTCGAAGTCGAAGGGGAACGTCATAGATCCGCTCATCATGATCGACAAGTTCGGTACCGACGCCTTCCGTTTCACCCTGACCGCCTTTGCCGCCCAGGGAAGGGACGTCCGCCTCTCCGAGGAGCGGATCCAGGGATACCGGAATTTCACCAACAAGATCTGGAATGCCTCCCGTTTCGCCCTCATGAACCTGGCCGGTTACGATCCGGAGTGCGAAAGGGGAGCGCCCGAACCGGCCGACCGGTGGATCCAAAGCCGCCTGAACCGCGCCGTTGCCGGGGTCCGGGAGGCGCTTGATGCCTATAAATTCAACGAAGCGGCCTCCATACTCTACCGGTTTTTCTGGCACGAGTTCTGCGACTGGTACATTGAACTGGTCAAGGACCGCCTCTACGGGGACGATCCGGATGCCCGGCGGACGGCGCAGTGCTGCCTCGTCGAGACCCTGCACGAGAGTCTGCGGCTACTCCATCCTTTCATGCCCTTCATCACCGAGGAGATCTACCAGCACCTTCCCGTTCACGGTGAGAGCATCATGGTCGACGCCTATCCCGTTTCCGACCCGTCCCGGGATGATTCCGGGGCGGAAGAGGAGATGGAACTCGTCATGGAGGCGGTCACGCTGATCCGGAATGTCCGGGGGGAGATGAACATCGCGCCCGGCAAACCCCTCGACCCGCTGATCCGGGTCCGGGATGAAGAGACCGTCGGGATCCTGCTTCGTCACGAGCGGTCGATCCTCTCCCTGGGCCGGTGTGCAACGGTGCGTGTCGGAACCGGCGTGACCCGTCCCCCCTCGTCGGCCACGGCCGTCGGGGACAGGATGGAGGTCTTCGTCCCCCTCGAAGGGGTCATTGACCTCGAGGCGGAGAGGGCGCGCCTGATGAAGAACCTGGCCAAAGTCGAAAAGGATCTTGCCGCCGTCAACCGGAAGCTTGCCAACGAATCCTTTACCGGCAAGGCGCCGGCCGCGGTGGTGGAGAAGGAACGGGCCAGGCGGGAAGAGCTCATGACCAAGGAACGGAAGATAAATGCCGGTCTGTCCGCCCTCGAATAGACCATCAGGGACCTTCAGCATGCCGGATCATTCCCACCATGCACATGAAGAGATCGTCCGCCGGGCCATCGCCGAAGACCTTGGCGCAGGCGATATCACGACCGATCCGATCGTCCCGCCCGGCCGGAGTGCCGCGGCCGAGATGATCGCAAAAGAAGATTTCGTCCTGGCCGGGATCAATGTCGCCCGGGAGGTCTTCCGGCAGATCGACCCCGCCCTGCGCTTTGAGCCCCTCTTTGATGACGGAAGTTTCATTACCCCCGGGAGCGCCGTTGCCGTGATCAACGGATCCGCCGCCCCGATCCTCAGGGGGGAGCGGGTGGCGCTGAACTTCCTGCAGCATCTCTCCGGCGTGGCCACGGTCACCGCCGCCTTCGTCCGCAGGGTGGAAGGGCTTGCCGTTTCGATCCTGGAGACCCGGAAGACCCTCCCCGGCCTGCGGGCGCTGGAGAAGTACGCCGTCCGGGTGGGAGGCGGAACGAACCACCGGATGGGGCTTTACGACGCCGTGCTTATAAAGGACAATCATATCGCCGTCGCAGGCGGGATTTCCGCCGCCGTGGAGAGTGTCAGGAAGGCGCATCCGGATCTTGCTCCCGTGGAAGTGGAGGTGACCGATCTTGAAGAGGTGCGGGAGGCCCTGGACGCCGGGGCCGATATCATTCTCCTGGACAACATGGATCCCGGCACCCTCCGGGCGGCGGTGAACATGGTCCGCGGACGGGCACTGACCGAGGCTTCGGGCAATATCACCCTCGAAAACGTCCGGGCCGTGGCGGAGACCGGCGTCGACCGGATCTCCGTGGGGGCGCTGACCCATTCGGTGCGGGCCGTCGATATCTCGCTGAAGATCTCCTTATGAATGAAACGGCAGGCGGCATCATGTTCCCGGCCGGCGGATTCCGGGCAGGTCTGAAGACGAAGATCGTCGGAGGACGGGTCCTCGCATTCGATACCATCGGCTCCACCAATGATCACCTCCTCGCGCTGGCGCGGGAAGGCGCGCCGGAGGGGATCGTCGTTATCGCGGAGACCCAGACGGAAGGGCGGGGACGTTTCGGACGCGGCTGGTCATCCCCGCCGGGGTGCAACCTCTATTTCTCGGTTCTTCTCCGGCCTTCACTTTCCCCGGCGTCCCTGCCTCAGATCACGCTGGTTGCGGCCGTGTCGCTCTGCGAGACCCTGCGGGAGACGACGGATCTCGATGTGCGGGTCAAGTGGCCCAACGATCTTGTGATCGGCGAAAAGAAGATCTGCGGAATCCTGACGGAGATGACGACCCGGGGGAAAGCGGCCGGGGCGGCGGTCCTCGGTGTCGGGCTGAACGTCAATATGGAAGACGCGCTGATCCCTGAGGGATTACGGGGGATTGCGACCTCGCTCTGTTGCGAAGCCGGGCGGCGCTTCGACCGTTCGGCGCTGTTGCGGAGGCTTCTCGTGTCTCTCGACGGGGATTACCGCCTCTTTCTCCGGGAGGGGTTCGAACCCTTCCGGGACCGTTTTGCGGAACATTCCTCTATCCTGGGAAAAGAAGTGCGTGTTGAAGCCGCCGGACGGCGGATGGAGGGGAAGGCGGCCGGGATCGACCGGGAAGGGATGTTGCTGGTGGCAACAGAGGGAGGGGAAAGCATCCGGGTGGCATCCGGGGAGATTTCCCTATTGCCGGTCCGTCTCGCCGGGAAAGCGGACCGGGGGTCCCTGCCGTCCGCAGGGGATGGATAATGCAACTGCCGGTGATCCTGATTCATGATTTCGTATATGCTTTGTATTTTCCGGAGGTCTGATGATGCTTCTTGCCCTCGATGTCGGAAACACCCATACGGTTCTCGGCCTTTTCGAGGGGGCCGGCCTTCGGAAGCGATGGCGGATCCGGACGGCAAGAGGCGGTACGGCCGATGAGTACGGCGTGGTGATCCGGGATCTCCTGCGGTATGAAATGAAGGGGTCTCTTTCGAGCATGGTTGTCGCCAGTGTCGTCCCTTCTCTCGATTCCGTTCTCCGGGAGATGGCCCGGGTCTGTTTCGATCTCGATCCGGTCTTTGTCACAGCGGAAAATATCCCCGGTATTCCGGTTCTTTACCGGGAGCCGAAGGATGTCGGCGCCGACCGTGTGGTGAACGCCCTGGCGGCCCTGGCGGAGGAGAAGCCGCCTCTCATTATCGTCGATTTCGGGACGGCGATCACCTTCGATGTGATCAATGAAAAGGGGGAGTATGTGGGCGGATCCATCCTGCCGGGAATCGGGATCTCCCTTGCCGCCCTCTACCGCGAGGCGGCCCGTCTTTCCCCCGTCGATCTTGTCCCTCCCGAAGGTCCGGTCGGCCGGAGTACCGAGGAGTCGATCCGGTCGGGCGTCCTCTTCGGTTATGCAAGCCTGGTCGAGGGGATGGTGGAACGGATCTCGAAGGAGATGAAAGAGGCCCCGACGGTCATCGCCACCGGCGGCTTTGCCCCCCTCATGGCCAGGGTGACGGAAGGGAT
Source organism: Deltaproteobacteria bacterium (assembly GCA_013151235.1). Classification (NCBI taxonomy): domain Bacteria; kingdom Pseudomonadati; phylum Myxococcota; class Myxococcia; species Deltaproteobacteria bacterium. Next base: position 17,266 of record JAADIO010000034.1, read on the forward strand.
CGGCCGGGTCGATACCGACCTGACCCTGAAGGGGCTCAGGCTTGCCTGGGATCGGATTAAAGAGACTTCATGACTCATTTACACCTTGCTCGTTACTCACCACCTTGCTCGTTCATCATGGTGCATCTTGAGTTTCGAGTGTCTCCGGTTCCGCGCTCTCCCTCTCCTCATACGCACTCCGGCAGACCTCGCCGAAGAGTGCCGTCAGAACCAGGCTGATGTAGAACCCTGCGGCGGCGGCGAGGAGCGGGCCGAGGTAGGGGATGATTCCCCGAATGACGGCGAAGAGGATGATCGCCACGATCGACAGAAGGGTGATCTTGAAGTAGTCGTCTCCCACGTTCATGATCCGGTCCCAGATCTCCCGGATGTAGAAGGCGGAAGAGATCTTCTCATGGCGGGAATACTGGGCGATTCCCATGGGGATAAAAAAGAAGGCGGCCACAAAGAGAAAGGCCGTGACGGCGAAGAAGGCCATGGCCACGATTTTGGCCAGGACCCCTCCCGCCAGGACCGATCCGGAAATTTCATAGCAGAATTGGGGGAGGATGAGGTACCCGGCAACGATCAGAAAGATGATCAGCCCGTTCAGGAAAAGTCCCTTCCAGTCCTCCCATTCGGGCAGTCGATCGCCGTCTTTCCGGTGAAAGGTGTCGGAGAAGCGCCGGTAGAGATATCCCGTGGCAAAGAAGGTGAGAGGCAGGAGGTACCATTTCTGCAGGGCCAGGCTGGAGAACGTTCCGATTCCCACCTTGACAATCCAGCCGGCGTCTTCTTTCGGACGGTTCAACTCCTTGGAGAGATCGATCATCGTCATCCTCCCTTTTTTGATCGTTCCGTGATCCGTCTAATCGTCCAGACTGTTCAGGACCAGTCCCGTCAGCAGCTTGGGGTAGAAATAGGTCGATTTCTGCGGCATCTTTTCCCCCCGCAGAGAAACCTCGCGCAACTGGTTAACCCGGGTCCCGTTCAGGAGAAAGGCCAGTTGAGCATCCCCGTCATTTACGGTATGCAGTGCGTCCTCGATCTCTTTGACGTAACGGACATGGGATTGGGCTTTCAGTTCCTTTTCCCCGATGCCGAGCAGGCGGTCAAGGAGGATCGTGTGGAGGATGGTGACATCCAGTTCCTGCAGGACGGAGGATAGCTTCCCGCCGAAGAGAGGACGGATTCCGTCCATGTTTTTCAGAACGAGCAGAAAGAGATCATCACTCTCCCCGGTGTAAAGGCCGAAGGCATGACGTTCTTTGCCCACGGCGTTCAGCTCCCGGAGAAACTTTTTCTTTTCCAGGTAGGAGTAGGGGCGTACATCGAAGTGGGCGGCGACTTGCTCCAGATACGAGGGGAGATTGAAGTTTATGAGATGGTCGACGAGCCGATGTGTCGGATAGATGGTCAGTCCTCCCTCCTCCATGTTGGAAAAGTACATCATGACGTAGTCGAACCCTTGTCTTCCATCGGTCTTCCCCGTGATTTTCCGCATCATGTTCCTGAAATTGAGGGCGGTCTCGTAACGGTGATGGCCGTCGGCGATGAAGAGGGGAAGGTCGGCCAGGACCCGCCGGATTTTGTCGATCTCTTCTTTTGAATCGACGGTCCAGACCCGGTGGCGGACGCCGTCTCCATCGGTCACATCGATACAGGGGCTCTTCCGGGCCGAACCGTCTAAGATTTCTATGGCTTCCATGCCGGGGTTGGAATAGAGGGAGAAGATGGGGGAAAAGTTGGCGTGTGTGGCCTCCATCAGTTGCAGCCGGTCGGCCTTCGGACCGGAGAGGGTGTTTTCATGAGGCAGGACGACGCCTGAATCGAGGTCTTCAAGAAGCACACGGGAAAGAAATCCCTTCAGGATTTTTTGCTTTCCTTCAGCCGTTTTGTAATCCATGAAGTAACTGTACAGGACGGGTTTTTCTTCCCGGAGAAGCACCCCCTCTTCGAACCATTTCCGGAGATCTGCTGCCGAACGTGTATAACGGTTATCCTGCTCCGTATCGGCGGAAGTTGTGCGCCCGAGCTCCAGGCGGATTACGTTACAGGGGTGTTTTGCATAAAGTTCTTCCTGCTCCTTTCCGGAGATGATGTCGTAGGGAGGGGCCATGACCCGGTTCGGATCCCCCACTTTGTCAGGGTTGTAACGGAGGCCCCGAAAGGGTTCAATCACTGCCATCTTCTGCTCCTGTCCTTTTGATAAAAACAATATACTACATAAAAATGCCGGGATTTCAAAATCTTTTTTCCGTTTGACATCCCTTGCCGGTGTGATACATTCGAATTCACACTTAACAGATAGGGTCGGAGCTACAGTGTACATTCCGGAATGAACAAACTTAATGTTGTGTGCGGAATGTACAAATGTGTATGACCCCGAAAAGAAGGAAGGAGTCTCGGATGTCTCATATACCCGCACCTTACAAACGTTTTCAGCAGGATTATCCCGAGGTCAACCGTGCCTACTCCGACTTTGCCCGGGCCTGCCATGAGGCGGGGCCCCTTGATGAAAGGTCACGCCGTCTCGTCAAGTTGGGCATCGCCGTGGGACTTTGTTCCGACGGCGCCGTAAAGTCCCATGCCCGCAGGGCACTCTCCATCGGTATTTCTGCTGATGAAATCCGTCATGCCGTTCTTCTGGGGATGTCCACCACCGGTTTTCCCCGGAGTATTGCCGCCCTGGAGTGGGTGGAAGAGGTCATCTCGGCGCAACAGGGGTAATCCGGGAGAACGGTTCCAGCCATGCCTGAACAAGCTGAAAAGACCTTGAGGAATGGCATCAGGGACGACGCATTGATCCGCGTGGTCTCTGAAACGGCTGTCAAAGAACACATCTCTATCTTTATTGTGGGCGGATGGATTCGTGATTGTCTTCTGGGGCGGCATTCGGACGATTATGACTTTATCGTTGGTGGGGATGCCCACTCTCTGGCAGAGGCTGTGGCCCGCCGTGTTGGGGGAACCTCCTTTTCCATGGGGCAGGAAGCGCCCTACACCTACCGTGTTGTGGTGGACGGGAAGACCCTGGATTTCGTTTCACAGGGGATCCCGGAGCTGACGGCGGAACTTGCCCGGCGGGATTTTACCGTCAATACCCTGACCTGGTCCTGTGGGGATGAGCGACTGTTTGATCCCTTCAACGGGCTTTCGGATCTTCTCGCTAAAATCATCCGGATGGTATCTCCGGATGTCTTTCATGCCGATCCCCTCCGGATGCTCCGGGCCGTCCGTTTGGCCGCGGTCCTGAAAGGTTTCCGGATTGATGCGGAGACGGAAAAGGAGATCCGGCGCCATCCCGACGCACTGGCCGGTTCCGCTGTCGAACGGATCCGGGAGGAGATCGACCGGATCCTCCTTTCGGGCCGGGCCGCGGACGGGCTCGAAAAGCTTCGCTCCCTCGGGCTGCTCTTTGTCGTCTTCCCGGAGCTGAAGCCCCTTTCCGGCCTGGCCCAGGGGCCGTATCATCATCTTGATGCGCTGGAACATACCTTTAAGGTTGTGGCATCCGTTGACGGACTTGCGGGGCTCTGCGGCACATTCTCTTTCCCTTTTGAACTGGGCCGGGAGGATCGACGGGTTCTCGCCTGGTCAACCCTCTTGCATGACCTGGGAAAAAAAGTCTCTTCTACGATCGATGCATCCGGCGTCCCCCATTTTTACGGTCATGAAAAAACCGGCGCCGAGATCGTCGGGGCGGTGACGACCCGTTTTTCCTTTCCGAAGAGAAGGGCGGAGAGGATACGTCGTCTGGTCCGTTATCATGTGCGGGGGCTGGGACTCGTAAAGGATGGATTTACCGACCGGGCACTGCGTCGGATCATCGCCCGTCTGGAAGAAGATCTCCCTCTTCATGTTCTTCTCTCCCTTGCCGACCGGCGGGCTGCGCGGGGCCGCAATTTCGGGAAAATGGAGCAGCGGACCGTTGCCCTCGGACAGGCCCTCCTTGATCTTTATGCGGCGAAAGGAGAGGAGGTCTGTTCCCCGCCGGTTCTGGTTACCGGCGATGACGTGATGAACTTGCTTGGGGTCTCTCCCGGTCCTGCCATTGGTGCGATCCTTTCGAAAATCCGTGCCCTGCAGGTTGACGGGGAGATCGGAACCCGGGAGGAGGCCCTGGCGTTTCTCCGGAATCATCTTCTCTGAACAGAAGCGTCCCGGTTGATCCGGTACGGAAAGACTCCGCCGCTTCAATCTTAATCCATTCTTTTAAGGTTGACACTCCGGGGCGCCGATGATAGGATTTCTCAACTTTCGGGGGTGGGGTTGGAACGGCTGATTCTCTTTTTCGCATCCGGTTTTTACAGCGGTTATGCCCCCGTTGCCTCGGGGACCTTCGGGACCCTGGTCGGAATTGCTCTCTATCTACTTCTAAGCCGATTTTCTCTTATCTTATACAGCATTCTGACCGTTGCCGTCTCTGCCGCCGGAATCGGTCTGGCTTCAAAGGCGGAAACAATCCTCGGGGAGAAGGACAGCGGGATCATCGTGATCGATGAGATTGCGGGATTCTTGATTACCATGTGGGGATTGCCGCCGACATGGCGGATGGTGGCGGCCGGTTTTCTCTTCTTCCGTTTTTTCGATGTGCTGAAACCCTTTCCTGTACGCTGGATCGACCGGAATATTCCGGGCGGGTGGGGAGTGATGTTCGATGATCTTCTGGCCGGGGTCTATGCGAACCTGACCCTCCGCCTGGCCCTGCTGGTGTTGAACCGATGAAGGATCTTGTGGAAGAAGTCGGCAGGCTCCTGTTGGAAAGGGGGAAAACGATCGCTCTGGCCGAGTCCTGTACGGGGGGGCTCATCATCTCCCTGCTTGTGGATTTTCCGGGGATCTCCGCCGTTCTGGAACGGGGCGTGGTGACCTACAGCAATCGATCGAAGACGGACCTGCTCGGCGTACCCGCTGAACTGATCGAACGGCAGGGTGCCGTTAGCCGTGAGACGGCCCGTGCCATGGCCGTGGGGATCCGGGATCGTGCCGGTACGGATGTCGGCCTGGCCGTGACGGGAATTGCCGGACCTTCCGGCGGGACGCCGGAGAAACCGGTGGGGACGGTTTTTATTGCAATTGCTGAAGCGGGCGGGGCGGAAGTAGTGCCCTGCCGTTTTTCGGGGGACCGGAGATCCATCCGGGAACAGAGTGCGGCAAAGGCGCTGACGGTTCTTCTGGATGTTCTCCGGACGGGATGAACCGTTCCGTCTTTCCCGTGGAAGGGAGGTGTCGTCGGTCTGAAAAGACTCCGGGCCTTTATCGCCATCGAGATCTCCGGTCCGGTCAAGGAGTCGCTTCAGCGGATCCAGGACTCCTTCCGGCGACTCGGGGATCGGGTCGGATGGGTCAAACCTGCGGGGATGCACCTGACCCTGAAGTTCTTGGGAGAGATCGAAGAGACGATGATTCCCCCGATCAGCGAGGCGATCTCCCGTACTTGTGCGGGGCGGGAGCCTTTCATGCTTCATCTCGCCGGAGTCGGCGTCTTCCCGGGGGCGAAGTGTCCTCGTATCCTTTGGGCGGGTGTTGCACAGGGAGAAGAGCAGCTTCGGAGTATCTTCTCCAGACTTGATCCCCTGTTGGAACGGATCGGCTTTCCGCAGGAAAAACGAGTTTTTCATCCCCATGTTACCCTCGGGCGGATCAAGGCTCTTCATGATCGGCGGCGCTTTGTTGCACATGCGGCAGAGAACAGGGAGGTCGATGTGGGGAGCATGATGGTGGAAGCGGTCCATCTTACTGAAAGCCGGCTACGTTCCGAAGGGGCTGAATATCGAATTCGTTTTACATCGTCCCTGAAAATATTGCGATAAAGCATTCCCGGATCCGGAAGGTTTACGGGATCTTAATTTGACCGGCCGGGTGTCGGCAGGAAAGGAGTTCTTCGAATGGCAGGGAACAATAATGACCGGGCTCACGCCCTGGATCTTGCAGTGACACAGATCGAAAAACAGTTCGGCAAGGGAGCGATCATGCGGCTCGGTTCGGCGGGAGCGGTTGTCGATGTCCCTTCGATCTCTTCGGGCTGCCTCTCTCTGGATTGTGCACTCGGAACCTGGGGATACCCCCGGGGCCGGATCGTGGAGATCTACGGACCGGAATCATCCGGAAAAACGACCTTGACCCTCCATGCCATTGCCGAGGCACAGAAAGCCGGGGGGGTCGCCGCCTTTGTCGATGCCGAACATGCCCTCGATGTATCCTATGCGAAGCGGTTGGGGGTGAATACCGACGATCTCCTCGTTTCCCAGCCCGATACGGGGGAGCAGGCCCTGGAGATCACCGATGTGCTGGTCCGGAGCGGCGCCGTCGATATTGTGGTGGTAGACTCTGTGGCGGCTCTTGTGCCGAGGGCGGAGATCGAGGGGGAGATGGGAGACCAGCAGGTGGGACTCCAGGCGCGGCTGATGTCCAAGGCCCTCCGCAAACTGACGGGGACCGTCTCCCGTTCGAAGACGACCCTTGTCTTTATCAACCAGATCCGGATGAAGATCGGTGTCATGTTCGGAAATCCGGAGACCACGAGCGGAGGCAATGCTCTCAAGTTCTATGCTTCTCTCCGTCTCGATATCCGACGGATCGGCCAGATCAAGGATGGGGATCAGGTCAACGGGAACCGTACCCGGGTCAAGGTGGTGAAAAACAAGGTTGCACCTCCCTTCCGGAAGGCCGAGTTCGATATCATGTTCAACGAGGGGATCTCCCGGGAAGGGGACCTGATCGACCTCGGGGTGACCCACGAGATCATCAAGAAGAGCGGAGCCTGGTATTCCTATGGGGAGACACGGATCGGGCAGGGGCGTGAGAATGTGCGGACCTTTTTGAAGGAAAATCCTGATATCCAGAGCGAAATCAAAACTCAGGTGGAGGAAAAATTGGGGAAGGTGACCCTCCCGAAGGAGGCTTCCGCAAAGGCTTGATTCATTGACAGTTCCGAACTCTCCATGTTACGATTTAAAGGTACGGAAAAGTAACGACTCAGGTCACCTCTCTTTATTCCGCATGACTGCGTTGTTGCGGTGCTCAAATCCTCAACGTATAAAAAATACGCCTCCGGTTTTGCGCTCCTCACGCCTTGTCCTGCGGAAAAATAGAAGCAACCTGAGCCGTTACATGGGAAAGGGGAATCCTGACCTCTCGATTGATCCCAGATCATGGAAGGCAGAGCCTATGAATCTGAACGAACTGTTGAAAACAGCCATAGAACGGAAGGCTTCCGATGTCCATATCAAGGTGGGAAGTCCTCCCGTGCTTCGGATCGACGGGTCGCTCACCCCTATGATTGAGCAAAAGAGGCTGACCTCCGAAGACACCCTCGCCACAGCCTTCGCCATGATGAACAATTATCAGAAGCAGAAGTTCAAGGCGAACAGCGAGGTGGATATGGCCTACAGCGTGCCGGGGATGGGCCGTTTCCGTGTGAATATCTTCCAGCAGCGAAATACCGTCGCCATCGTTCTTCGGGTTATTCCCCACAAGATTTTGAAGATCACAGAACTGAATCTTCCGCCCGTGATCGAAAATATGGCCCTGGAGCAGAGAGGTCTTGTCCTGGTGACGGGGACCACAGGAAGCGGGAAAACGACCACTCTGGCCTCGATGATCGATCATATCAATACCCACCGGACGGCGCATGTCATGACGATCGAGGACCCGATCGAATATCTTCACCGGGACAACAAGAGCCTGGTGAACCAGCGGGAGATCGGCAATGATGTGAAGGCCTTCGACAGTGCGCTCCGTTCCTCCCTCCGCCAGGACCCCGATGTGATTCTCGTCGGGGAGATGAGGGACTACGAGACGATTTCGACGGCCCTCATGGCGGCGGAAACAGGACATTTCGTCATGAGTACCCTCCATACCGTCGATGCAACGGAGACGGTGAACCGGATTATCTCCGTCTTTCCGCCCTATCAGCAGAAGCAGATGCGGATTCAGCTTGCGGCCGTGATCAAAGGGATCATTTCTCAGCGGCTGGTTGTCCGGGCTGACGGCAAGGGACGGATTCCGGCAACGGAGGTCATGGTCGCGACGAATCTGATCCGGGAGTATATCATCGACAAGGAGAAGACCAAACTGATTCACGATGCGATTGCCGCCGGTAAGAGCCAGTACGGGATGCAGACCTTCGACCAGTCGTTGATGGAACTCTACCATCGCGGCCTGATCTCCTACGAAGAGGCCTTGAAGCGAAGTTCCAATCCGGATGACTTTGCCCTCAAGGCTCGGGGGATTCAGTCGACGAGCGATCTTGCCTGGGAAGAGCAGGGACAAGCGGGCGGGGTGCAAAAAGAAGAATCGCCCGCCTCCGATGATGAATTCAAGATTGATCGTTTTTTTAATTAATCATAATCTTAATCCATACGCATTCTCCGGATCGACCCCCATTTCTTGCGCCCCACGATTCTATTGACAAGATTGCCCAAAGTCTTTATTCTTTAAGCGGATTCAGTGATGAATGGAACAAATAAAGGGGCAAAAATGAAGGGTTCGGAAATTCGCAGCCTTTTTTTGGATTATTTTGAGAAAAAAGGCCACAAAATTCTCTCCAGCTCTTCCCTGATCCCCCGGGATGACCCGACCCTTCTCTTTACCAATGCGGGGATGGTCCAGTTTAAAGATATCTTTACGGGGGAGAAAAAGCGGACGGTTCCGACGGCGGCCACGTCGCAGAAGTGCATGCGGGCCGGCGGCAAACATAACGACCTGGAGAATGTGGGACGTACGGCCCGTCACCAGACCTTCTTCGAAATGCTGGGCAACTTCTCTTTCGGCGACTATTTCAAGGAGGAGGCGATTCCCCTGGCCTGGAAATTTCTGACCGGGGAGCTTTCTCTTCCCACCGAACGTCTCTGGGTCAGCGTCTATCACGAAGATGAAGAGGCTTTCCGGATCTGGAAAGAGAAGATGCACGTTCCGGAGGAGCGGATCCTCCGCCTGGGAGAGAAGGACAACTTCTGGGCCATGGGTGACATCGGTCCCTGCGGCCCCTGTTCCGAAATTCACATCGATCAGGGAGAGGGAATCGGCTGCGGCCGGTCCGGATGCAATGTGGAATGTGACTGCGACCGCTTCCTGGAAATCTGGAACCTTGTCTTCATGCAGTATTCACGCGACGCTGCGGGCCAACTTACTCCCTTGCCGAAGCCGAGTATCGACACCGGCATGGGCTTGGAACGCATCACAGCCGTGGTGCAGGGGGTGACCTCCAATTACGATACCGATCTTTTCTCGGGGATCATTGAGGCGATCTGCTCGATTGCCGGGGTCCGGTACGGTACAGGACAGGACTCCGATACATCCATCCGGGTGATTGCCGATCATATCCGGGCATTGACTTTCCTCATTGCCGACGGCGTTCTTCCGAGCAATGAAGGGCGGGGCTACGTGCTCAGGCGGGTCTTGCGAAGAGCGGCCCGGCACGGTAAACTCTTGAACGTGGAAGGTCCTTTTCTCTACAGGCTCTCTGCAACGGTCGTCGATGAGATGCGGGGGGGCTATCCGGAACTGGTCCCGGCCCGGGAGCATGTGGCGGCCGTCATCCTGAATGAGGAGGAACGTTTTCTCCATACCCTGGATCAGGGGCTGGCCCTCCTCAACGAAGAGATCGACAAACTGGCGCGGTCGGGGGAAACGATCCTGGCGGGAGAGGAGGTTTTTAAACTCTATGATACCTATGGTTTTCCGCTTGATCTGACCCGGGACATCCTTGGGGAGAAAGGGCTTTCCCTCGACGAAACCGGATTTCATAAGGCGATGAACCGGCAACGGGAGCGGGCACGGTCCTCCTGGAAAGGGGGCGGTGAAAAAGGGGTTGACCCTCTTTTCAAGGGATTGTCCGAAAAGTTCTCCACCTCTTTTGTAGGCTATGAGCGGATCGAGGCTGTAGCTACAGTGGTTGCCCTCATTCAGGAGGGCAAGGTTGTCGAGGCGGTCTCGAAAGGGGAGGAGGCCCTGGCGGTCCTCGATGTGACTCCCTTTTATGCGGAATCGGGCGGTCAGGTCGGAGATCAGGGACGGATCGAGTGGGAAGGAGGGAGTGCCGTCGTTCATGAGACCCGCCGGCCTGCCGGGGAGATGATTGTTCATGCCGTCCGGGTGGAAGAAGGGAAGCTGCAGACGAGGCAGGCGGTTACCGCGAAAGTGGATTCCGAGGTCCGTCGGAAGACGGCGGACAACCATACGGCCACCCATATTCTCCAGGCTGTTTTGCGCCGGGTGTTGGGAGATCATGTGAAACAGGCCGGGTCGCTGGTTGCGCCCGACCGGCTCCGGTTTGATTTTACACACTTCACGCAGGTGGGGCCCCGTGAACTGGAACGGATCGAACAACTGGCCAACGAATGGATTCGGCGGGACGCCCCTGTTCAAAAAGAGGTCAAGCCGCTGAACGAGGCGTTAGACGAAGGGGTCACGGCTCTCTTCGGGGAGAAGTATGGCGATGAGGTCCGAGTGATCTCGATCCCGGGTCTTTCAAAGGAACTCTGCGGCGGAACGCATATCGATCGGACGGGTGAAATCGGTCTTTTCAAGATTGTTCATGAGGGAGGGATCGCAGCCGGGGTCCGCAGGATTGAGGCGGTCACGGCGGACAGCGCCTACCGGTCCTTCAAATCCTCTGAATCGGAACTTCTGAGTCTTGCGGAGATGGTTCGGGGCGCGCCGGGAGAGATTGTCTCTAAGGTGGAAAAAATCCTCCGGGATCGAAAGGCTCTGACTGCCGAAGTGGCTGCCCTGAAGCGGGAGCTTGCCGCAGCGAAAGGGGGCGATCTTGACGAAGATGTGCAGGAAGTGGAGGGGATCCGGATTCTCTCCCGGCGAATGGACCGACTGTCCATCGAGGAGCTGCGTGACTTTGCAGACCAGGCAAGGGACAAGATCGGATCGGGTGTGATTGTGGCCGGGTCCGCCAACGATGGAAAGGTCGCCCTCGTGGCGATGGTCAGCCGCGATCTGACCGGCAAGGTTCATGCCGGGAATCTGATTCGGGAAGTGGCGAAGGTGACCGGCGGAGGCGGAGGCGGAAGGCCGGACATGGCACAGGCCGGCGGAAAAGACCCCTCCCGGTTGGATGAAGCTCTGTCGATGGTAGCGGACCTGGTTCGTCAACAGGTGGGACCGGCCGGTTCCGGTTAACGGTCCCGTCGGCAGGTCGGCTGAAACGGTTTTCGCTGTTTGAACTGTTCGAACGGTTGAAGCGGATTCATATTTAAGGAGGGACGATCATGTTTGAGCCGATGAAAAAAGCGCTTTTGGTTGGACTGGGGATTCAGGAGAAGATGAAAGAGTATGTGGACGACCTGGTCCGAAAGGGGGAAGTCAGCAAGGAGCAGAGCGGTTCTCTGTTCAAGGATCTGATGGGGTCCGCGGAAAAGAATCTTGAAGGATTGGAAAAGAGCTGGCGGGAAATTATCCAGTCGACCATGGAGCGGATGAACCTCCCTACCCGCACGGATATGGAAAATCTGGAAAAGAAGGTGAATGCACTCAGCCGTCGTCTGGCCAAGCTCGACAAAGAGGGGAAAGAAGAAGAGGAAGAAAAGTGATAAGGTCGTAAAAAGTCGTTTTTCGGATTTCGTTCATGGTTCGACAGGCTCACCACGAACGGTTCATTAAACTTTCCGAGCATGTGGTTCGGCAAGCCGACCACGAACGGTTCATTAAACTTTCCGAGCATGTGGTTCGGCAAGCTCATCATGCTCGGAAGCTTGCCGAACCACACGAACGGAATATCAATAACTTACACCGTTCGCCCTGAGCACGGCTCTCCTGAGTATGTCGAAGGGCCTGTCCTGAGCCGGCCGAAGGGTCGAAGGGCTTTGCGAGTTTTTACGAGACCATCAAAAGTAAGTCCTTGATTTTCCTCTGTACCTGTGGAAGGAGTTTGATGAGAGCGATCGGTCTTGATTTCGGTGAGAAGAGTATCGGTGTCTCCGTGAGCGATCCTCTGGGAATGATCGCCCAGGGTTTGAAGACGATTCGTCGCAAGAGCTGGCATGCCGATCTGGAGGAACTCCGTGCGATCATCGACGAATACGAAGCCGACCGTCTGATAGTCGGCCTGCCCAGGAATATGGACGGAAGCTTCGGGCCTTCCGCCGAGAAGGTACAGCTCTTTATGAAAAAGTTGAAGATTTTCAACCTTCCCATTGAGCCGGTGGATGAGCGCTTAACGACCGTCATGGCGGAACGGGCATTGCTGGAAGGAGACGTGAGCCGTAAGAGAAGGAAACAGGTGATCGATCAGGTGGCGGCGGCTCTCATCCTTCAGGGTTACCTGGATCGGCTCAGCCGGGAGCGGAAGGGTGATTAGAAGCCGGCTTCCTTTCCTGATCTTTTTTGTCCTGAGCGGGATCACTCTATCGGCGGTTTACTTCTATTCTCTTCTCTACGTTCCGCAGCAGGAGTCAGCCAAACCGGTTATTGTGGAGATTCCGTTCGGTATGTCGGTGCAGGCGGCCGCTCTTCGCCTTCGTGATCTGGGATTGATCCACTCCGCTGTCGCCTTCAGGGTTCTGACCCGTCTGACCGCTTCCGAAGGAATGATCCGAGCCGGGGAGTATCCTCTGTCGGCGGAGATGTCGCCGCGGGAAATTCTCCGGCAATTGCGCCGGGGGGCGGTGATCCTCCATCGGGTGACAATCCCGGAAGGGTTGAGAGGCGAGGATGTGGCACGGATCGTTGCGGCGAAATTCCCCCTTTCCCGGAAGCGTCTCGTGGCACTTCAGTCCGATCCCAAATTCATTGCCTCCCTTGGCGTTCAGGCTCCAACCCTTGAGGGATATCTTCTGCCCGAGACCTATTCCTTTCCGAAGAACGTGACGGAGAAAGAAGTGTTGCGCAAGATGGTTTCCGATATGCAGGCATTCTTCGATGCGAAAAAACGTCAACGGGCGGAGCAGCTTGGTCTGTCCTTTCATCAGGTTCTGACCCTGGCATCGATCATCGAGAAAGAGGCCGCCCGGGAGGATGAAAAGCCCCGGATCGCCTCCGTTTACTACAATCGGTTAAAAAAAGGAATGCGTCTTCAAAGCGATCCCACCGTGATCTACGGGATCAAGAACTTCGACGGGAACCTCCGCCGGCGGGACCTGAAGGCGGATACTCCTTACAATACCTACACACGGTACGGTCTTCCCCCCACGCCGATCGCGAACCCAGGCAAAAGCTCTATCATGGCCGTCCTTTATCCGGAGGTCTCCCCCTATCTCTATTTCGTTTCCCGGAACGACGGAACGCACGCCTTTTCCGTAACATTGGCGGAGCATAATCGGGCTGTGAACCGTTATCAGCGAAGACGGCGATGAATCTTTTCTTGACAGAGCCCCTTCTTTTCTATAGAAACGACCCTCAATGAGAAGCCAACCTGCAATAAAAAGGGAACCGTGATGACCGATAGCCCGGAAGTGTTGAAGCGCCGATTGATAGAGATCATTCTGGAACGTTCCTTTCAGTTCAATGAGGAGCCGACCTTCCGGCTTGTTTCGGGAAAGAAGAGCCGATACTATTTCAACTGCAAGGCGACGACCCTCCACCCGGAAGGAATGGTTCTGATCGGGCGGATCGGGTTTGAACGGATTCGGGAGCTTGTCCCCCGGGGAGTCGGCGGACTGACCCTTGGCGCCGACCCTTTGGCCTATGCCGTGAGTTTTCATTCGGCTCTGGCCGGGGCGCCGATCGAGACCTTCATCGTTCGGAAGGAGGCGAAGAAGCACGGCCTCATGCGGAAGATCGAGGGGAACGTCCGGAAGGGGGACCGCGTCGTCGTGGTGGATGATGTCGTCACGACGGGGGGGTCGACCCTGCAGGCCGTTGAGGCTGCACAGTCGGCGGGATTCGATGTCGTCCGGATCCTCACCCTTGTTGACCGCCAGGAAGGGGGGCGGGAGAATATCGAAAAGACCGGGATACCCTTTGAAGCGATCCTGACCCGGGATGAGGTGATGGAGGTGTATCGCGGCCGATAACGGTTGCAAGAAAAGTCCGCCTAATGCACTTATCAGATTTTGAGCTCATTCGTTTTGCCACAGCCAAATGTCCAAAATTTTCCTCTTTTATATCCTTACGGTTCTGACCCGGAGCCCCCTGCTGGCGCTTCTCGTCATTGTGGCGCTCTATTTCTTTCTCGACCGGCGTTTTGTGGGGCTGCTCCCTGATTTCTCCGCCCTCTTCCGAACGCGCCGGGAGATTGCCCGGCTGAAACAGGAGGTGATGCTCAATCCCCATAATGCGGAGGCCTTGAGTGATCTGGGGCGATACCTTGTGCAAACAGGGAAAGACCGTGAGGGGGTGTCGTTTCTTGAACGGGCGTTGCCCCGGATGGGAGAGATCAGCGAGACACGTTTCTATCTCGGTCTGGGTTACCTCCACCTCGGACAGATGGAAAAAGCGGAAGAGCATTTACGGGCCGTACTGCAAATCGACCCTCGTTACGGCTATGGGGAGGCATGGTTGCGAATGGGAGACCTCAAGGTTCTGGAAAAGGATCTTGCCGGGGCGCTTGAGTCCTATCAGGCTTTTGTCGGGATTCACACATCAAGCTCGGAAGGGTTCTATAAGATGGGGGAGGTCTGTCAACGGCTGGACGATCGCGAGAAAGCAAAAGAATACTATTCAAAATCGATGAACGCCATGCGGGGTTCCCCGCCTCACAAGAAACGGATCGACCGTCCCTGGTTCTGGAAAGCAAGGATGAAGCTTATGCAGGGAATATGATTGATGGGAGATCGAACCCAAAACGCCCCTTCTCAATCAGCCCGAGCAAACGTCCCACCTTCAGAAAGTACTCAGGCGGCCATTCTTTCCAGTTTTCCCACGATGGTCTTGAGGGTTTCCTTCTTTCCCTTGAGGATGTCCCGGAAATCCTTCTGATCGGTGTCGGCGATCTCCATCCGAAGGTCAGCGATTTCCCGCCGCAGGAAATCTTGCAGGATCCTTCCCTCATCGGGAGTCAGTTCAAATCTCATTTCTTCACCTCCTTTCCATGATCTTCTTCTACTTGAATTCATAGCACTGAATCTCTTTTTTGTCCACGAGGGATCGAAAATAAAGACAAGATAAGGAGTCAAAATAACCGGATCCTATTCGACCGGATCGGAGATGAGCAGCAGGACTCCGGCATGGTTATGGAAGTTGTTGATTCCCTTGATGGGGGCGAATTCGCCATCGGAGGAGAATCCGATCAGGGGGATTTCGCCGAAATGTTTCCGGATGATTTCGATATCGATATTTTTTGAGGAGTAAAAACGGCCTCCCCGTTGGCGGCTGTTGATATAGAGTCCGAAACGGGGCGGGTTGGTCAGCAGCCGGTCTGCAAGAGAGGCCGCCATCTCCTCGAGGTCTTCCCGGGCCCTTTCCGGGTCCCCGGCAACGAAGGAGAGGGGGCGTCCTTCCATGATCTCTTCCGTGGTGATAATGGCGCCTTTTACGGGATCGGTATCGGTGATGGAGCGGACCGTATAGTTTCCCGCCGCAAGTTCCGTGTCGGCGGGATCGGCGGGGAGGCCGATCATGAACTCCTGCGGTCTCTTCCGCCCGGTCCGGGGGTGCTGAAGAATCTGGAAGAGATGTTCCAGGGCCGGACGGCCCCGGAGTTCCTCGATCCGGTTTCCTTCGGAGCGGGTGACGATGAGGGGTCCGCTCACGGGATGGCAGGCCTGCGTGATGCCGATCGTCGGCGTGAACTCACCGGTCAGGTAGATCCCCGCCAGGGTGTGTGTGGAAGCCTCTCCGTTATAAAATTGGAAGGACTCCCTCGATGGGGTGTCGGACGAGGGAGAACCGCCGATGATTGCCGCAGAAACAAGTTCCTCTTCAATGCATTGGATCAGGGCGGGGAGATGGTGAGATGCATGATCGGGGAAGAGGGCCAGCATTTCATCTCTTCGTTTGAATTCCCGGACAAGTTCTCCGATGGCGTGGCATGCCGTTGTCTCACCGATCGTCGATTCATGAAAAAGAAAGGGATAACCGAAGAGGGTGTCTGAATGGATGGCCATGACGGCAACCCCGGGACCGTTTTCGATCTCTCCTTCCCCGGTCAGGATTCCTGTTGCGCTGCAACCGCTGATATGTCCGGCGCCGGTGATCTCGGAGATCTTCTCCAGGATTTCGGGATAAGAGCCGGCATGGTGTGGAGTGACGAAAAGCAGTGCAAAATCGGCACGAATCATTCCGCTCTCGGTTATGGCCTTCCGTGCCGATTCCTGCGCCGCCTCAAGGGAATCCGCCTGAATGGAACTGCCCACACCGACTTCGATCATGGATTACCTTTCCTTTTGAATTTCGAAGATTACAACATGTTTTGGGGTGTCTGTCAAATTCGATTTATCGATTGGACACGACTGGGTGCCCCCCCTGCAAGTTGACTTTCGGCAGGCTTCCGTGGTTCAATGGCGTCCATGAAAAAAGAGATCATGATCGGAAAATTTCGGTGCTTTCTCTTAGATGGTGGTTCTCTCCGGGTGGATGGCGGGGCGATGTTCGGTGTGGTGCCCCGCATGCTCTGGGAAAAGAAGGTTGGAACAATCCGGGAAAACTGCGTCGAACTGCAGATGAATTCCCTCCTGGTCCTCGGACCGCAGCATCGTATCCTCATTGATCCGGGAATCGGATTGAGAGAAGCGAAACGGTTTGGCCGGGAATATCATGCCCGGTGCGGAGAGAACTTGACGGATCAGCTCCGGCGGCTTGGGGTAACGCCGGAAGAGATTGATATCGTCATCAACTCCCATTTGCACTGGGACCATTCGGGTGCGAATCTTGCCCTCACCCCTGATGGTTCAGTCGTTCCCGTTTTTCCCAGGGCCGTCCATTTTGTACAGCAGGGAGAATGGGAGGCGGCACTGCATCCGAATGAGTTGACGAAAGAAGGATACCTGTTGCAAAATGAGACGGCTCTGATTCGTACCGGGCAGTTGGAACTGCTTCATGGTGAAACGGAGATCGTTCCGGGAGTTTCCGTCATCA
Source organism: Deltaproteobacteria bacterium (assembly GCA_013151235.1). Classification (NCBI taxonomy): domain Bacteria; kingdom Pseudomonadati; phylum Myxococcota; class Myxococcia; species Deltaproteobacteria bacterium. The sequence goes on from JAADIO010000034.1 coordinate 34,216, forward strand.
TGACACCGGGTCACACTCTTTTTCATCAATCGGTTTCTATCCGGTCGGAGGGAGAGACGCTCTTCTATCCGGGGGACCTCATCCCCACTGTGGCCCATCTTCCCCGGACCTTTATCTCGGCATTCGATCTTGAACCGCTACGGACCTTTGAAACGAAGAAAATATTGCTGCAACAGGCCCGTCGGGAGGAATGGACCCTTGCCTTCTGCCACGGCACGGAGGAGGCTTCCTTCTACAGACCCCGTGCAGGAAAGCGTGCTTGATCGGCAAGTCTGTTTTTGGCGCTATTCCTGTTGTCAGCGGGTGGGATCTGTGTTAATTTTATGCGATGATTTCGAACGGAAGGAGGGGAGGATGATCCGCAGACCGGCCGTGGCGGGGACCTTTTATGATGCCGATCCCCGGCGTCTCGAATCGACGATCCGGGGTTTCCTCCAGCCCGGATCGTTCCGGAAAACAATCGGTGTGATCGCTCCTCATGCGGGCTATCTCTATTCCGGCGCGGTGGCGGGTGCCGTTTACTCCCGGGTGGAACCTCCTGATTCCTGTATCATCCTCAGCCCGAATCATACCGGCCTGGGGGCGGAGGCCGCCGTCATGAGGGAAGGGGAGTGGGAAACCCCTTTGGGGACGATGGCGATCGATGCCGAACGGGCCTCCTCCCTCCTTGAAAAGGGGCGGCCCTTTCAGGAAGACGATACCGCCCATCGCAATGAACATTCCATCGAGGTTCAACTCCCGTTTCTGCAGGTCCTGGGGGTGAAGCGTTTTGTCCCCATCACCTTGATGGGGGTCCCCTTTGATGCCTGCGAGGAGATGGGGAAGGGCCTGGCGGAGGTGGTGCGGGAAAGCGATCGGTCGGTGCTGCTGATCGCCAGTTCGGACATGACCCACTATGAGAGCCGGGTGGCGGCGGAGGTGAAGGACCGGACGGCCCTGGAGCGGATTGAGGCACTTGATCCGGCGGGGCTCTATGAAGTTGTCCTGCAAAAGAGGATCACCATGTGCGGTTTCATCCCGGTGACGATCATGCTGATCGCCGCCAAGGCGCTGGGAGCCAAGAAAGCTGAGACCGTACGGTATGCCACCTCCGGTGATGTCACCGGCGATTATGATCAGGTGGTGGGGTACGCGGGGGTGATTGTCTATTCGGGGGATGTCTGAACGGAATATAATCAAAAGCATTCACCGCAAAGACGCAAAGACGCGGAGGACGCGGAGAAGGGAAGAAGGTAAGAAAGGGCACAAAGGCACAGAGTAAAGGCAAAGTCAAAAGGAAAGGAGCAATGTGCGATTCTGCGTTCTAGCCAGCGGAAGTACAGGCAATGCCGTCTATTTTGAATCGGGAAAGACGAAACTTCTCGTCGACTGCGGTCTCAGCGGCAGGGAGGTGACAAAACGGATGACTTTGCGGGGGGTGGATCCCGCCCGGCTTGACGGAATCCTCGTCACCCATGAACATCACGATCATATCCACGGTGTGGGTGTTCTCTCCCGGAGATACGATCTGCCCGTCTATATCCATCCGAAGACCCTTGCCGCATCGAGGGGGCGGATGGGGTGGCTGCCCCATCCGATCTCTTTTGAAACGGGAAGTGCCTTCCGGACCGGTACATTTTCCGTGACGCCCTTCCCCATCCCGCATGACGCGGCGTGTCCCGTGGGATTTACCTTTTCCGCCCGGGGGAAGAAAGTAGGGTTGGCCACGGACATGGGGTTTGTTCCGGACCCGGTGGCCGCCCGGCTGAAAAACGTTCAGGCTCTGATCCTTGAATCGAACCACGATCTGAAGATGTTGCAGGAAGGTCCGTATGACCGGTCCCTGAAAGAGCGGGTCATGAGCCGTCTGGGACACCTGTCGAATGTTGAGGCCGGAGAACTTCTGGGGCAACTCCTTCACCGGGGCCTGGAAAATGTAATCCTGGCTCATATCAGCAAGGTCAACAACGATCCAAAACTCGCCTACCGGACGGCCGAAACAGTGATCCGGCAGTCCGGCGCGTCGACGATCCTGGGAGCCGTTCCCCAGGGTGAGGTGGGGGACTGGGTTGAAGTCCAACATGCCTTCCGCAAATAGAGGGAAATGCCCCTCCTTTTGATCAACGCAGCGGATGGACTTTCTGTGAAGACATCCGTCTCTTTTAGCTATGAAAAAAGAAGATGCACAAGGAAAGGCCGATCATCTCCGCCGGGAGATTGCCCGGCACGACCGCCTCTACTACATTGAAAACCGGCCCGAGATCTCCGATTCCGAATACGACCAGCTCCTGCAAGAGTTGATTGATCTTGAAAGGGCCTTCCCGGACCTCATTACATCCGATTCCCCCACACAGCGGGTCGGCGGGGCGCCTGTCGAAGGGTTCCAGACCGTTCGGCATACTCTGCCGATGATGAGCCTCGGGAATACCTATTCCCGTGAGGAGTTGCGGGAATTTGCGGAACGGACGAAACGCTTTCTGAAAGGCGTGCCCCCGGCCTTTGTGGCGGAACTCAAGATCGACGGTTTGGCAATTTCCCTCCGCTATGAAGGGGGGCGCTTCGTCCGGGGGGTGACCCGGGGCGACGGAACCCGGGGGGATGATGTGACGTCGAATCTCAAGACCCTCCGGAGTATTCCGCTTTCAATCGATCTGTCCGACCGGGCGATCGAGGTCCGGGGGGAGGTCTATATGACCCGATCCGGTTTTACGCGGCTGAATGAAGAGAGGGGCCGGAGGGGGGAGGAGCCCTTTGCCAATCCCCGGAACGCAGCGGCGGGATCGCTGAAACTTCTCGATCCGAAGATTACCGCAACCCGGCCGTTGGATATCTTTCTCTACGATCTTTTAGAGGAGAAATGCCCGGTCCGTTTTCACCATGAAAAACTGGTCCGTCTCCGGAAGTTGGGTTTTCGGGTCAATCCGGACTATCGGTGTTGTCCCGACCTTGAGGCCGTCAACCGCTTCTGCGATGAGTGGACGGAGAAACGGGAGGATCTCGATTTCGACATCGACGGTGTCGTCGTCAAGGTCGATTCCCTCGAACAGCAGCAGATCCTGGGAACTACGGCAAAGAGTCCCCGATGGGCCATTGCCTTCAAGTTTCCTGCAAGGCAGGCTACGACGGTGATCGAAAAGATCGATCTCCAGGTGGGGCGGACGGGGACGGTGACTCCTGTCGCCCGGCTGCGCCCCGTGAAACTGGCCGGCTCGACGATTCAGCGTGCGACCCTGCATAATGAAGATGAAATCCGGCGCAAGGATCTCCGCATCGGTGATACGGTCCTCATTGAGAAGGGGGGCGATATCATCCCCAAGATAGTGAAGGTGGTGGAGAGTCGTCGGACCGGCGGGGAGGTCCCCTTTACCATGCCCGGAGAATGCCCCGTCTGCGGGGAGAGGATTGAACGGCCGGACGCGGAAGTGGCCTGGCGATGTGTCAACCCCTTCTGCCCGGCCCAGTTGCAACGGACGGTGGAGCACTTTGTCGCCCGGGGTGCCATGGATATCGAGGGGCTGGGGACGGCATTAGTCGAGCAGTTGGTTGCCCGCAGGATGGTCCGGGATTATGCCGATCTCTATGCACTGGACCGGGAGGCATTGGCCGGTCTGGAGCGGATGGGAGAGAAGTCTGCAGAGAATATCCTCCGGGGAATTGTGGAGAGCAGAGGTCGTCCTCTCTCCCGTCTGATCTTTGCCCTGGGAATCCGTTATGTCGGGAGCAGGACGGCGGAGATCCTTGCGCACCGTTATTCCGATCTGGATCGGTTGGCGAAGGCGACGACCGAGGAGTTGGAGAGTATCGATGAGATCGGTCCCCGGATTGCCGAAAGTATCCATGCCTTCTTCCGGGCGGAACGGAACCTTAAAGTGATCGAGAAACTGAAAGAGGCCGGCGTCCAAACCCGGGAGGAGAGGATCGAAGAGAAGGGGGAGCGTCCCCTGGAAGGCAAACGTTTTGTTTTTACAGGCGCTCTTTCGTTCCCGCGCCGTGAAGCGGAAGATCGGGTCAAAAAATTAGGAGCAAAGTCCTCCTCTTCCGTCAGCGCCGGGACCGACTATGTGGTCTACGGCGGGGCGCCGGGATCGAAGTATCGAAAGGCGCAGGAGCTGGGGGTGACGTGCCTGACGGAAGAGGCGTTCCTGGAACTCCTCAAGGAGAAAGGGGGATGAACCGCAAACGATGTTGATGCTTCTTTTTTTTCTTTATCTGCTCATTATCGGGATCGGCTACGGCCTCAAGTGGTTGAACCTGAAGCATCTCGAGGCCCACGGCGCCGAGGTTCCGCCGGAGTTTGAAGGCCGGATTGATGAAGAGCTGCTTCGAAAGACCCGGGATTACACCGTGGAAAACAGCCGATTTGGATTCATCGAGTCGTCCATCAGCCATCTTGTAACTCTCCTCTTTCTTTTCGGCGGATTCCTTTCCCTCTATAACCGGTTGATCCTCCGGTTGAGCGACTCCTTCATTCTGTCCGGGATTTTTTTCTTCCTCCTGCTGACCTATGCCTCGACCCTCCTTTCCCTTCCCTTTGATCTTTATTCCACTTTCCGGATTGAGAAGAAGTACGGTTTTAATACACAGACCCTGAAACTCTGGGTTGCCGACCAGTTGAAATCCCTGTTTCTTTCCACGATTCTTCTGGGCATCATTGTCGGCGTGGGGCTCCGTCTGGTATCGGCGAGCCCGGAGCAATGGTGGCTCTGGGTCTGGGGATCTTTTTTCCTCTTCGGGATCGTCATGATGTATCTTTCCCCCTATGTGATCGAGCCGCTCTTCAACAAGTATACTCCCCTTGACGATCCCGGTCTGGAAGAGAAAATCCGGGTGCTCATGGAACGGGTCGGGATACGGGTCAGCCGTATCTTCAAGATGGATGCCTCGAAGCGGAGCAGACATACCAACGCTTACTTCACCGGGATCGGGCGGGTCAAGCGGATTGTCCTCTTTGATACACTTCTGGAGAAGTTAACGGAACCGGAGATTATCGCCGTCCTGGCCCATGAGGCCGGTCACTGGAAGAAAAAGCACCTTTTAAAAGGGATTGTTCTCTCTCAGACACTGACCTTTGCCGGTGCCTATTTTGCATGGCGGTTTACCCGGACCGACCTGCTCACGAATCTCTTCGGGATTGAACCGACCTCCTTCTTCGCGAAGCTTGTGATTCTCGGGTTTTTCTACAGTATCGTCTCTTTCCCGCTCACCCCCTTGATGAGTATGCTGACCCGGCATTATGAGCGGGAGGCCGACGACTTTGCCTGTGAGACCAGCGGAGACCGGGAGAGCCTTGCCTCCTCTCTAATCAAGCTTGCCCGGGACAATCTTTCGAACCTTCATCCCCATCCATGGTATGCCGCCTTCTACTATTCCCATCCTCCCGTGGTGGAGCGGGTGCGAAAGATCCGGAAGACAAGCTCAAAGACGAAACGCAATTAACCACGGAATGCTCGGGGGAAAATGTGGAAAAATGGTTGCCATCATCATCGGGGAAGTTGATCCGCCTTGGCCGCAAGGATGAAATCACTCTCCGTGAGTCCGTCGATCTTGTGTGTCCGGATCACGAGTTTCACCCGGCCCCAGGCAAGATGGATCTCGGGATGATGTCCCTGGGACTCGGCCAGTTCCCCTACCCGATTGGTAAAGGCCAGTGCCTCCCGGAAGTTCCCGAACTTGTATTCCTTCGTCAGTTTTTTCCCCTCAGCGACTTCCCAGCTATTTCCGAGATTTTCCAGCAGATCCGCCAATTCTTTTTCTGCCAGAGGGGGTACGTCTCCCTTGCAGGGGATACATTCCTTCGATGCGAGATTACATTGCATGAGTTTTCTCCTTTCATGAATTGTTCCGAAAGTACCAGACCTGTCCTTGGGTGTCAATTTGCGAAAGACCCAAATCCAGCGATAGAAAAGTTCGGAGCGTTTGTCGAAAAAGCTCGTTTTAAACAGTAACCGTTGACGGGGGTCGGCACAAATCCGGAC
>JAADIO010000035.1 GCA_013151235.1 Deltaproteobacteria bacterium
AAGAGATAACGACTGCCGATATAATGGGATATTCCCATCCGTTTCTGAAAAAGCTTCCACACCTCCTCCAACTCTCCCCGACGATAGGGAACAACGCCGAGATAGTCTTCGATCATTCGATTGACGTTGAAAAAGAGCCATCCTTTCCGGCCTATAACGACCTTTTTTATCGGCGAGGTATGCAGTAGGAAAACTTTGTATAGGCTGTGGAGTTTGATGAGTGGGGTGCGGAAGCCGAAATGGTCGTTAAAGTAGGTTTCGAAAGATGACGGAAAGGACTGGACCGACTTCAAATCAGTGGGGAAGGAAGGTAAAGAAGCAAGTCTGCGTTTTTCTCCCATGCTCACCGTTTCACGATGTCCTGAGATCATTCCAGCCATAGGAAGGAGGAGCAGAATGCAGAATATCAGGACAGTCACTCTTTGGTATAAAAGGGCCATGGGGGTCAGAACCTGAAATAGATAAATGGGTTATAGGCATTAACTGAAAGATCGAGCAGAGCGATCAGAAATATTGTGCCGTGGCCTGCGATCATGGCCAGCCTCCACATACCTTCGGGTCCGGGCAGATTGCCTTTCTCTCCCCGCCAGAGGGCGGCCAAACCTTTTAAGGGCCATGGTACGGCAAAGAGGATCCCGGCAAGTCCCGCAAGAAAAACCTCAGGATTAAGAAGGTATGCAAGGGGTAGAGAGAGACCCGGAGAATTTCTCCCTATTAGTGCAGTAAGATAATGTATTGCGGCTGCCATTGAGTCGGCCCTAAATATTACCCAACTGAATGAAAGGAACAGGAGGAGGTAGAGGTGCCGCAGGGGTGCCCAAAGACGTTTTAAGATGCGGCCCAGCCCGATTCGTTCGAAAACCATAAAAACTCCGTGCAGGGCTCCCCAGATAACGAAATGCCAATCTGCTCCATGCCAGAGACCGCAAAGCAGGAAGACTGTAAAAAGGTTTGCGTAGGTCCGTATTCGGCCCTTTTTGTTTCCTCCGAGAGGAATATAGAGATAGTCCCGGAACCAGTTGGAGAGTGAGATGTGCCACCTCCGCCAGAATTCCCGTACGGAACCGGCAATGTAGGGATGGTCAAAATTTTCCAGATAATGGAAACCGAACATCCGCCCCAGCCCAATGGCCATATCGGAGTAGCCGGAAAAGTCATAATAGATCTGCAATGCATAACCGATCACCCCCAGCCATGCCAACGGGACTGTGAGCCGTTCCAACGGGAGAGCGAAAATCCGGTCCACCACACCGGCCATTACGTTTGCAATCAGGACCTTTTTCCCTAGTCCCTGAATAAAACGTCCAATTCCGTAAGAAAAATCCGCCGCGGTTATCCGTCTGTCCCGGAGTTCACGGGCCACGTCATGGTATCGAATAATGGGACCGGCGATGAGCTGAGGGAAGAGTGAAATATAGAGTCCGAGATCAAGCAGACTTTCCTGTGCCGGTACGTCATTACGGTAGACATCCACCAAGTAGGAGATCCCCTGAAAGGTAAAAAAGGATATCCCGATGGGAAGATGGATCGCTGCCAAATGCGGAGGTGACAGGGAAATGCTCTGGAACAGAAGAGCGAGGGAATCAACCATGAAGTTGGCATACTTGAAAAACCCCAGGAGGGAAAGATTGGCTGTTACCGCCAGAGCGATGGTCCAGCGTCGTGCATGAAGTGACTGGCTGCGGGAGATCAACAGGCCAAAAGCGTAATTAAGCCCGATAGAAACCAGCATGACAACTACATATAGGGTCTCCCCCCACGCGTAGAAAACCAAACTGGCAGCCAGCAGAAAAAGGTTTCTCCACCGTAGAGGAAGAAGAAGATTCCCTGCCAGCACTACTGGAAGGAAGATAAAGAGGAAAAGAAGAGAACTGAATACCATATTGCCTGATTTCAGAGAAAGGTGCATTCCCCGATCCCTTTGTCCTCCTTCTTATCAATTATGATGGTCTCGGGGGGGTCGCACTGGATAATCTTTTTGGTTCTCAACAAGATCGTGTGGGTAAGTCCGGTTTTCCTGCAACGAGATAAATAATGGTTCGATAATATTGAAAACTCTTGAAGCCATAGGCCCTTTTTAAGGCGGTTTTAATCTTGCTGTTAATACCTTCTACAATGCCGTTGGTGATCCGGGATCGCGTGTAGTTGAGCACGCCGTCCCAATGGTTTTTAAGGGTTTTGGCAAAAACAACGACCTGTTCAAGGCGACTGTGTGTTGCCCAGTAATACAATTTCTTCAAATAACGTTCAGCCACTTTCGGATATTGAAAGCTCCAAAGTCGTTGCAGCGCTAATTTGATGTAATAGGCACGTGATGTCTTAAGGTCCAGGGATTTGAGGTAGGCGATCCGTTCTGTCTGAGCACCACTCAGGTTTCCAGGATTTTTAAGCCAAAGATAGCGAGAACGTTTCAGGAGTTCGGGTTGCTCCTTGGTTTTAGAGCAGCGAACCTCATCGATGGCGCGATTCATCATGGACATGACATGGTAATGATCGAAGGTGTTTGCAGCATTCGGCAGGTACTCATGAACCCCTGAAATGTAGGCCGGCCACATGTCGCAGCAGACTTGCTGAATCTGCTCGACGTTTCCTTTGGGGTCCTTGAAATCCTGGGCAAATTCCTGAAGAACTTCGGCATGACGATGCTCAGCTACATAAAGCACCCGGGATCTCTCCAGGTCACAAAAGGTCGTGACGTATTTATGGCCCTTTTGTTTGGAGCATTCGTCGATTCCTGCGGCGACAACCTTGGAAAGATCCAGATCCTGGCGCGCTTGCTTCACATAATGTTCGAGAATTCGCCAGACACTGTTCGGATGTATGCAAAGTTCTCTCGACAATGGCAAAACGGGCATCTGTTCAGCTAAATGCAATACAAGGGCCTCAAAGATTAATTATCATAAATGGGTTACCCACACAAAACTGTTTAGTCGATCGTTTCCAAATTAATATTACATCCCATCATGCAACCGAGATGGATTCAAGGCCATATTCCCAGCGGAAGACAACAGGATTTTCATTCAGCTCTTTGATCCATTGTTGAATCCGGCACTTCAACTCGTCTTTGGTTCCGACACGAATACAGCGCAGAAAAGTCTTGGCCATTTTAGCCAAGAGGCTTTCAATAATATTCAACCAGGACTCGTGCTTGGGGGTAAAGGTAAACTCAAACCGTTCCGGAACCGTGGCCCCAAGCACTGCCGGGTTTTTGGGGAGATATGGGCGGAATGGTTGTCCGGAATGATCCGGGTCGTTGTTTCTTCCGGAGAGAAATCATCCAGCATTCGCAGCCAGGTCACGAACTCACGACTGCGGTGAGGGTCGGCCACCATTTCGTGTATTTGGCCATTTAGAAGATCAATCTCCGCCGGAAGACTCACAGTTCCCAGACACTTATACTCGGAATCTCTGGAAGCCAAAGAATGTACCTCCGGAAGCGGAGGTAAACCCGAGGCAACATTAGCAATTGCTTGAATACCCGGTTCTTCATCATAGGACAGAATCGACACGGGAGGCGGACCGCTCTCTCTTTGCTGGCTCAATGCGACTCCTTCGTAGATATGCAAGATTTGAATCACCTTCCATTTCAGGATCTCGGCGTTCCAGATAATAAGTGATCTTGTGAGGTCGGACTCCGCTCTTGTGCAGGATCTTGGAGATCGTGCCCCTCCGGATTCTTGCAAGAGAGGGATGCCCGGCTCCCCGGCAATAGGTTCGTGCATGTCGAGCCAACAGTTTGTTCGTCCACAATTCAGAGGAATAACCGAATTCTTTCGGCTTCCGACAGACAAGACTGGTCAGCCAGATCCGAGCTTCCAGAGTAATCTCAGGGGGGGCCGATCTCGGCAGACCGTCCAGCGCCGTCAACGCTCCCAAAGCAAGGGCCTTATCAATACATCGCTCCAATTTTGGACGGTTGGTGGAATGTTGACGTACGATTTCCGTAATGGTCACGCCTGTTGCATATGCTAACAGCATCATGGCTCGTTGGACACGGCTGTCTTTTTCGGCGTGATTGCAACTATCCATATCTTATAATGAATCCTGTTGATTGTGCAAGGAGTTTTCCATTGCCGGGGTCGGACCACGGTACCCTATTGTTATTGATTGATTCATGCCCCAATAATCGGTGTTTTAAACGCTTAGAGCCGTATTTTTGCGCCCTTTCGTTTTTGAAAAATCATAATAATCTCTCATTTTCTTCTCCTCCGGTATTCTTTTTGTTCAGTTTTTATTGCCTTCCTGGCCGATATAAGCCGCACAACTTCCTCACTGTCTCGAAAACAGTGGCAAACGATGAGAATACGTAACTTGAAACTCATCCCAAGCACGATCCCATAATGTTTATTTTCCCATACGTTAAAAGGATTCGAGCACCGGAACAAACGCAGTCCTGCGGAAAAACAGGGGTGATATGGGCCGTTACATCTCTTCGACGCGCTTCTTATAAAGCAGATGATACAACGTCCGCGAATAGATTTTCATCTTCCGTTTCTCGATGTTGGTTACGGCATACCGCCAGAAGCCATAGAGCTTGGTCTGTTTCAGCAGTTTCTCGCTGTAGTGCCGCCAGGTGTATTTTTCCTCGATCCGTTGAATGGCATTGTTGGAGATATGATTCCAGGTCAGCGGACCCTCCCCTCCCTTCTTCAGGAAATCGATCAGTTGGTCCCGCAGGAGATCGTGTCGAGTCGGGTTGATGAGGAAGCCATTCACTCCATTCCGAATGATCTCCGAGGGTCCGCCGAACTGGGTGGCAAAGACCGGCAATCCGCAGGACATCGCCTCCAGAACGGTCAGGCCAAACGCTTCGAAGAGGGCCGGCTGAACAAAAAAACCGCTGTGATCGGCGATAACCCGGTAAATCTCCCCCGTATCCTCCTTTTTAAGCTGCATCCCGATCCATCGGATCTTTCCCTCCAGGTGATACTCTTCGATCAATCGGTGCATCCGGAGAACCTCTTCTTTTTCTTCCGGGTCGTCGGTGGCCTCGGGGTCGATCTTCCCGGCAATAATGATCAGGTTGGCCCGGTCCTGAATTTCGGGATACTTTCCGAAACATTCCACAAGGCCGGTAACATTTTTGATCTTGTCGAGGCGAGCCATGGTAAAAATCGGTGTCTTCCCCGGGTCGTCAAGACATCCGAAGATCTCTTCCCCTTCCCGTTCAAAGATGAAGGAAGTGAGTTCACTACAGCGTTTCTTGTCACGCCGGTCTTTTTCGGAATAGGGATAGTAGACCGATTCATCCACACCGGGCGAAATGACATTGAATTTCGGGTGGAAGAGATTGATCCCTCCCAGCACCTGGCAGAAGCCCGGCATGGTGTAGTGCTGGTAGGACTCGTACTGCCCCATGACGGAGGCCGTTCCGGCGATCTCCTGGAAGGTGCTGGTAATAATGAAGTCGGCCATGTTCATCGACAGCAGATCGGCGGTAAACTGAAGGGAAAAATGGTACTCCGGCTCCATCTCCTCCCAGTAGAGATCGGAGAAAAGGTATTTCGATTTCTCCAGGGCATGGGCGATATTGCACTGGATCACGCCGGTCTCCTCGGAGAGCAGGGAAGCGACGAGGTTCCCGTCGGAGTAGTTCCCGATGATCAGGTCAGGGTGCCTCCCCAGCTCGACCTTCAATTCATCGAGGGCCTCGTAGGCGAACTGTTCCAGGTAGGGCCAGACCCAGAAACGGGAGATCCAGTAGGGGATGACATTTTTCTCCCGGTCACGGAAGGGAACCCGGAGAATCCAGCAGTTCCGGGTGTTTTTGATCTTCTCCAGCCGCTCGTGGCAGGTGGTATTTTCACTCTCCGGGATGAGCCGGGTCACCACCATGATCTTCGGTTCAAAGTCGAGGCCGGAAAGGAGAAGGTTCTCCGCAAGGGCGGTCTCCAGGGCATGAACCTGATCAAGGATGTAGACCACCTGCCCCCCCGTGTCGGGTTTGCCCAGGACATTTTCCTGCCCGAAAAAACCATGGGGGGAGATGATAGCGACTCGGGAGACCATGGGAATCCGGGAGATAAAACTCTCCAGCGCCAGACTGTCCGGCGCCTCAAAGAGATCCAGGAGAAGCTGCATCGATTCGAGGACCCGTTCCGGGGAATTGCCCCACCCCGGCTCAAAACCGAAGATCTGCAGTTTCTGCGTGACCTCGGCAAAGGAGAGCGCCCCATCCACCTCTTCCAGCCATGCCACGGCCCGGTCGAGCATATCGAGCAGTTGGTCCTCGTTCCGGATTTTCTCCCCGTTGACCAGGAGCTGTTTTCCCCCCAGGCAATGAATCTTCAAAAACTCAAAGAGTTTCCGGTGCCACGTATCCGGGTTCTGGAAGAGACTGCTCGACATGTGGCGATTCAGAAATTCGATCCCCTTGCCGACATTGCGTGGGTCCCGGATCAGGGGAGAATAGTCGTAAAAGGGGGTGAAGTCGATCTTCAGTTTCATGGGAGTGGCACCGTTTTCCTCCCGGATACAACTGTCCCGTAAATCGAGGAGTTCTCCGACGGAAATCTGCTCGGGTTCCCCGAACTCCGTGTCGGTATGGGAAAACTTATAGATTCGGTCCTTGCCCATCTGGTAGCGGTGGATAAGGACGGCAAATCCGTCAAAAAGGATCATCTCGGGGACCTTGCCTAAGAAGGAATCCAGGGACGACAAGTCCCGCAACGCTTTTCCCTTTCCCCGAAAATCCTCCCAGGCCAGAAGAAGGTCATTCCTCAGGAGGTACCGTTTTTCTCCCCGGAAGAGTTGATGGAGAAAGGCATGAAAATCCCGGACGGATTCCTCCGGAACCAGATCAATCCATTGAGTTTTTCTCATCCCTGCATCTCCAGAAAACGGTAATTTTCAATCCCCTCGAGGATTCCCGCCGTAAAGCCGTCCCGGGAGAAATAGATATTCCGGCTCCCCTTGAGGTGGTCCAGTTCATCACTGTGGTTCCCCACAACAATGGCCGGCATCTCCCCCCGCAACATCTCTTCATCATTGCCCGAGTCTCCGCAGACGAGAATATTCTTCAGGGGGGTATTCCATTTGTAGGCAAGATAACGGATCGCCTTCCCTTTCGAGGCACGGTAAGGCAGAATGTCGATAAACTGCCTATGGGAAAAGATCAGGTTGTAACGACACTTGTTTTCCACCAGCAGGGCATGGATCCGGGCCAGGGTATCGGACATATTCAGATGAGTTCCGTCGATGTAGTAACTCAGCTTGAACTGCCGCTGGGTCTCCCCTTCCTGAATCTCCAGGAAGTCGAACTCCGTTAAGAGCTGCTTGATCTTTTCCCGGTTCCAGCGAGCAGAGATGTGGCTCTCCCACCCCTTGTCGGGGACCAGGTCTGGACCATAGTAGATCTCCGCGCCGACGGAAGAGATGATCAGATCGGGTACGGGAACATCATTCTCCTGCAGTACCTCCATGGCGGAATCAATGGTCCGGCCCGTGGCAATTCCGAAACCGACGCTTTCGTTATTCTTGTTCAGCCGTTCCAGGAGGACTTCCAGTGCCTCTTCGTTCCCGATGAGGGTATTATCAATATCGGAAATAATAAACTTGTTGACCCGGCTCATACGCCGTCCGAAAGCATCCGCCCCGGCCGGCTCGATCTTTTTTTCCTCTTCGCCGCCGCAGAGCGGGAGTACACCCTTCGTCAGATAGGTCTTGCAATGGGCATCCCAGGCATAATGCTTCCGGACGTTGTTGATCCCGTTCGTGGAGAATTTCTGCCACAGGTCGGGGTTGACGAGGATCTTCTTGATGGCCCGGGCAATCTCCTTGCCGTTCGTTACATCCACGAGGATCCCGTTCCGGCAGTTTTTGATAATATCCCGGGGACCCCCGTCATCAGTCGCCACGATCGGAAGTCCGCAGGAGGCCGCCTCAAGGAGGGTCAAACCGAAGGGTTCCGTCAGTGCCGTATTGATAAAGATCCCCTTCTTGCCGGCGGCAATCCGGTAGAGTTCAGGAACCTCGTATTCGAAATCATGTTTCTTCGGAATGGCCAGTTTGCCGTACAGATCGTACTTGTCCATGAGCAGAAGAATCTCCGTCAGGACCTCCCGTTCGTTCTCCTCCATCTTCGAAATATCCTTCCGGATCCCCGCAAAAACGGCTAGGTTCGCAAGGGCCTGCAACTCCTTGTTCATGCCGTAGGCGGAGATCAATCCGTCGATATTCTTCCGTTTTTCCGGACGGCTCAGGGCAAGAATCAGCGGTTTTTCAGGTTGAAGGAAGAAACGCTCCAGGTTCGACGAGATCGATACGATCGCCTGCTTATGGACTTCATCGACCTTCTCGTCGGAGAAAATATCGTCATAATAGGGATGGAATTTCGTCAGGTCGATCCCCGGCGGAATCACGCGATACCGGGGCAGTTCATGGTTTTCATAGAGGTCGTACTGTACCTCCACCTCCTGGTGGGTCGAAGTGACCACAAGGTCAACATGTTTCAGGATCTCCTCTTCCACTGCGATCCGGTGATCGATCCGGAAACGCTTGTTGACGGTATCTTCACTCATTCCGCCCGCAAGAAGCCTTTCCTTCTTCGACCGGCCGAGGGAGTGGCCGGTGAAGACAAAGGGGAGCCCGAGAATGTGTGCAAGATCCATGGCGATCTTGCCCGCATCGGCGTAATGGCCGTGAATAATGTCGGGGAGCGCCCCTTCGCTCTTCAGGAAGCGTAGGGTCTTGTCCACATATTCATCGAGGAAGGGCCAGAGAAGCTCTTTGCGGATGTACCGGGTCCCACCGCACTGGATGCGGACGATTCGTACATTCTCCGCCAACGGCTCGATGGGGCGGCTGTAATCGGGAGAGACACGCTTGTCCCGGATCAGGCGTGTAAATAGATCGACCTGCCGCACCCCCGGATGCTTTCCCAGCGCCCGGGCCAGTTCCAGGACATACTTGATCTGCCCCCCGGTATCGGCATCGCGGCCCATCTCCAGATTGTGTTCCCGAATCAGGCCATGCAGGCTGATCATCAGGATATGCTTCCCATGCCGGCTCATCGTTTATCCGCCTCCTTCCATGTGAGATAGGGTCGATAAAATGCACCGTTATCCGGGACGGCGCCCGGCAGTCCGCAGACCGCGCCGGCGAACTCGGCGGCCCGATCGAGAATAAGCTCCGGCGCCCAGCCTCGCAGGATCCCCATCGCCAGGATCGCGGTATAGGCATCCCCCGCCCCCACGGTATCAACCATGACCGGGACCCGCGCCGATCCCGTCCGAAAAGATTCGTCCCCATGATAGAGAGCGCTCCCCTTGGCCCCCCGGGTCAGGCAGACCCATTCCAGACGGTAGCGTTCCATCATCTCTTTCACAAACAGATCGTCGTTTTCCTCCCCACCCAGCAGTCCACGACAGATCTTCAGTTCCTCATCGTTCAGTTTCACAACATGACAGGCTGCAAGAGAACGTTCAATCACTTCCCGGGAAAAGGTGTTCTTCCTCAGATTCATGTCGTACAAAAGAAGGGCGGAGCCGACCCGGTCCAAAATGGCATGAAGCGTACTCCGGGAATGCGGATGCCGCTGCGCAAGGGTCCCGAAATAGATCAAAGCCGGTCCCTCGTCGAGGACACGGAGCAGCCTGTCCCCGGCCTCGATATGATCGTAGGCCACATCCTCCACGATGGTGAAATCAGGCACCCCCGCCGGATCCACCCTGACCCGTACCGTACCGCTCGGGTGGCGGGGATCCCTCTGGAGCAGATCGGAAGTGATATGATTCCGCAGGAAAAACGCTTCGACGGCCCGTCCCCGCTCATCGTCACCAACCCGGCTCACCAGGCGGCTGTCGAAGCCGAAGGAATGGAGGTGAAAGACGAAATTGAAAGGCGCCCCTCCCAGCCGCTCGTACGCGGGGAAAATATCATAGAGGATCTCTCCGAAACTGAGAATCATATTTCATACCGGGATCTGAATGGATTGGAAACGTATTGAAAATAAAAAGGATTATAGCACAGAAAGAAGGAAAAAGACAAATGGATAAGAACATTTTATTGGCTCTATCGCTTCCGTATGAGTATATAGAGCCTCCCGCGCACCATCATCACACCGGCCATGGCCCCGGCCTTCTTTCCTTCCCCGAAATAGATATCGGCCCGGAACGGTCCTTCGATCGCCTTGCCGATATCCTGGCTGACGGCGAAGTGTCCCTCGTATCGCCAGTCCGACACATCGCCTTTTTCGTCAAGGACCGGAAGCTTCGTCGTATAATAGAGAAGGGTTCCCGCCGGGATGACGCGGGGATCGGTCGCCAGCGAATGCAAAGGGGTGAGCGGGATATCGAGAACCCCGTGCGCCCCTTTTCCAGCCACCTTGAAGAAGATATAGCGGGGATCGGCGTTCATGATCCTCTCCGCCTCCGACGGATGGCCGCGGAGCCAGGTGGAAATCCCCTGCACCGACCCCTCTTTCGGAGTGAGCTTCCCCTCCCGGATCAGCAACCGTCCGATCGAACGGTAGGGACGGCCGTTGCTCCCGTCGTACTGGACCCGGATGACCGACCCGTCGGTAAGCCGGATGCTCCCCGCCCCCTGGATCTGTAGGAAGAACCGCTCCACCGGATCGTCGAGCCAGACCTGTTCCAGCCCCCGGCCGGCGAGGACATGACCGCTGTCAATCTCTTTTCGTGTGTAGTAGGGAGGCGGGGCGGAGGAAACGGTTCCGTTGATCCCAAAGGGATCGGGTTTCAGTTCCGGCGGACGGCGATAGAGAGGATATCGGAAGCGTTTCGTCCGATGCAAGGACCCCCGCAGGAGCGGCTCATAGTATCCGGTAAAGAGGACCTCCTCCGGGATCCCGTAGAGATGGAACCCCCCGCGGAGACGCTCCACCCAATCCCCCCCGCCCCGCGCCCCGTCGAGGGCGGAGCGGAAAACGGTCAGCGTCTTGATGAGATCCGCGACGGTCACGGTACGACCGGCGAGTCTCACCGGCGCCTTCGGATCTAAAGCGTTCATGGCGGTAAGGGTATCCTCCGCTGTCTTCCGCAGAAGCGCAGGAGAGTCGCCGTTTTGTTCAAGGATACCGAAATCCCCCGGCCGGAGATGAACTCCGAGACGGGACGGAGGAAGACAGCCGATCCAGAGGAGGAAGAAAAGGAACGCGAAGAGGGCATGTTTCATCAGGAATGCTCAGGGAATGGCCAGCATGCGCTCTAAGGCGGCCACGGAGCGGAGCCGGATCTCCTCGGGGACCGTGATGACCGTCTCCATCTCTTCCAGCGAGCGGGCGACCAGTTCGAGGGTGGTCCGTTTCATGTTCTGGCAGGTCATCATGGGAAGGTCCCACGGGGTGGGGGCGTCGGAGACAATATGAAACACCTTGCCCGGATTCCGGTTCCGCAGGTTGTACAGAAGGCCCCGCTCCGTGCAGACGATAAACTCCCCGGCCTCGGACGCTTCCGCGTAGCGGAGCATCCCCGAGGTGCTCGTCACATGGTCGGCAAGTTCCAGCACCTCCATCGGACATTCCGGATGGGCCAGCACGAGTGCGCCGGGATGCCCGGCCTTCGCCTCCCGCACCATCTCCGCCGTAAGGAGATTGTGGACGATACAGAATCCCTTCCAGGGAATGATTTTCTTCTCTGTAAACTGCTGCGCGTAGGCGGAGAGATTCTTGTCGGGGATGCAGATCACCCGGTCCGTATCCAGGGAGTTGATGACACGGACCACGTTCGCCGACGTGCAGCAGATATCGCTCTCCGCCTTCACCGCGGCCGAAGTGTTCACGTAGGCCACGACGGGAACCCCCGGATGTTCGGCCTTCAGCGCCCGCAGCTTTTCGACCGTCACCATGTCGGCCATGGGGCATCCGGCGTAGCTCGCCGGGAGGAGGACCGTCTTTCCCGGATTGAGAATGGCGGCGCTCTCCGCCATGAAGTGGACCCCGCAGAAGACGATCACCTCGGCATCGGAATCAACGGCAAGCCTGGAGAGTTCCAGGGAATCGCCGGTATGATCGGCAATCGCCTGGACCTCGTCTACCTGGTAGTTGTGGGCCAGGATCACGGCGTTCCGTTTCCGCTTCAGGTCGAGGATTTTCCGGTTCAGCTCTTTGATGACATCGGATTTAAGTTCATTCATTGGGGCACGTTCCCGATGAGAGGTTGAGTGTTGAAAAGGATATGAAAATTTCCGGAGAGTGTCAAGGAATAGATCTAAACGATCTTTTTCATCAGCCGGCTCCCCCAAGGGTGTTTCCTTTCATGATAATCCCGCAACCACCTCCGGACAACAAACCATTCGAATTATATCTAATGTCAGGCAGTCCCGATCCTGCAGAAGCGATCCTTTTGCCAATTTTAAACCTCGTAAGTCATCAACTTTTATTAGAAGAAGTTTCTCCCAGAAACTCGTTCACCCCCTTGATGGCGCAGAACTCCCCGCACATGGAACAGACCGCCTCATCCTGCGGCGGCGAGGACTCCCGGATTTTCCGCGCATGTTCCGGGTCGAGGGAGAGACGGATCTGGGCATCCCAGTCGAGATCCCGCCGGGCGCGGGCCATCTCCCGGTCCCGTTCCATCGCCCCCGGGATCCCCTTGGCGATATCGGCGGCATGAGCGGCGATCTTCGCTGCGATCACCCCTTCCCGTACATCGCCGACCGTGGGAAGGCGGAGATGCTCCGCCGGTGTCACGTAGCAGAGGAAGTCGGCGCCAGCCGCCCCGGCGATCGCCCCGCCGATGGCGGAGGTAATGTGATCATAACCGGGGGCAATGTCGGTCACCAACGGCCCCAGCACATAAAAAGGGGCCCCGTCACAGAGTTCCTTCTCCAACTTGATATTCATTTCCACCTGATTGATCGGGACATGCCCCGGCCCCTCGATCATCACCTGCACTCCCGCCTCCCGTGCCCGCTTCGTCAGCTCCCCCAGAACGATCAGTTCCTGGACCTGTCCCCGGTCGGTGGCGTCGGCCAGACACCCGGGACGCATCCCGTCCCCCAGGCTGAGACAGATATCGTAACGGACCGCGATCTCAAGGAGCCGGTCGAACTGTTCGTAGAGAGGATTCTCACGGCCGTTATGGATCATCCATTCCAGAAGGAAGGAGCCGCCGCGGCTTACCACGTTTAAGAGCCGCCCCTCCCGCCTCAGCCGCTCGATGGTCCCGAGGGTGACGCCGCAATGGACCGTCATGTAGTCCACCCCCTCCGCTCCCTGCCGCTCGATCACATCGAAGAAATCCTCCGGGTCCATCCGCACGACCCCCTGCCGCTTCTCTACCGCATGCAGCGCCGCCTCGTAGATCGGAACCGTTCCGAGTGGAACGGCGACCTCCCGCAGGATCCGGCGGCGGATCCCCGGAAGATCACCGCCGGTGGAGAGGTCCATGATCGTGTCGGCCCCGGCGGCCACGGCGGCTCGGGCCTTTTCGATCTCTCCGTCGGCATCAAGATGATCCCTCGAGGTCCCGATATTGGCGTTGATCTTGGTCGAAAGCCCCTCTCCAATTCCGATGGGAATGCTCTCCCTCCGGTTCCGGTTCCGAAGGACCACCGCCCTCCCTTCCGCCACCTTCCGGGCCAGCGCCTCCGGCGGGATTCTCTCGTTCCGGGCCACCTGCCGGATCTCTTCGGTCACAACACCCTTGCAGGCCGATCTCATCTGCGTCATCATCTCATCCCTTCCCGGCGGGGAGTCCCGCCTCTTCGTTGAAGTTCCGTCATTATACCCGCAGCGGTTTCCCGGATGTCCCCACCGGCCAGAACGGCGGAGATCAGTGCAACTCCGAAAGCCCCGGCCCGAAGCACCGGCGCCACTTCCCGCTCCCCTATCCCGCCGACGGCAAAGACGGGGACCGTCAATTCACGGCAAGCCGCATCAAGTCGGTCAAGCCCGAGAGGGGGGCCGTAAGACCTCTTTGAAGGAGTGTCGAAGACGGGTCCGAAGGTCACGAAATCGCCGCCTTCCGCCTCCGCCGCCTTCGCCTGCTCCAATGAGTGGGTGGAAACTCCGATCAGGGCATCCTTCCCCACGATCCGACGGGCCTCCCGGGCGGAGTAACTCGACTGCCGCAGGTGAACCCCGTCGGCCTCGACAGCCGCGGCGATGTCGGCCCGATCATTGATCAAGAGCTTCGCCCCATATTCCCGGGTCAGTACTCGGACCGTCATGCCCAGGTCATAGAGTTCCCGGTCGGTAAGGTCGCGCTCCCGAAGCTGCACCGCACGCACACCGCCTTCGAGGGCCTCCTCCAGGGCGGACAAAAGATCTCCGCCCGGAACCTGTTGACGGTCGGTGATAAGGTAGAGGGTGAAGTCGATCATTATTGAATCATTCCCTCAATCGGGCTGCTCGCCGTGGCGTAGAGCTTCCTCGGGATACGACCCGCCCGGTAGGCCAGCCTTCCCGCCCGGACGGCATGGTTCATCGCTTCCGCCATGGCGATCGGGTCCCCGGCGCCTGCGATCCCCGTGTTCATCAGGACCGCCTCCGCCCCTAACTCCATCGCCACCACGGCGTCCGAGGCAGTCCCCACGCCGGCATCGACCACAACCGGCACCGACACCGATTCCATGAGTATCCTGAGATTGTAGGGATTGCAAATTCCGAGGCCCGAGCCGATCGGGGCGCCGAGCGGCATGACCGCCGAGGCGCCGGCATCCTCCAGTTTCATCGCCAGGATCGGATCGTCCGTGGTATAGGGAAGGACAATGAACCCTTCTTTCACGAGAACCCGGGTCGCCTCGAGAAGCCCCTCGGTGTCGGGGAAAAGACTCTTGTGCTCTGCGATCACTTCGAGTTTGACCATGTCGGAAATCCCGGCCGCGCGGGCAAGGCGCGCCGTTCGAATCGCCTCGTCGGCCGTGCTGCACCCCGCCGTGTTCGGGAGGATCTTGTACTTCTTCGGATCAATGTGTTCCAGCAGGTTCTCCTTCGTCGGGTCGGTAATGTTGACCCGCCGTACCGAGACCGTCACCACGTCCGCCCCGGAGGCCTCCACCGCCCGGCGTGTCTCGTCGAAGTCTTTGTACTTCCCCGTCCCGATCCAGAGACGAGATCTAAACTCAATGCCGGCGATCATCAGTTTCTCTTCCATTGTGAACTCCTTATAGAGCGGTCAGCGGCCTGTTCCAGGAATCGCCATCCCGGATAAACCGGGACGCTACATCCGCCGGGGGTAAACCCCGGCGCTACGGGTCCTTTGTTCTTATCTTTTTATCCTGTAGATCCAGCCAGAAAGGTTATTGCTTTTCTCTGCGCTCTCCGCGTCTCTGCGGTGAATGCCTTTTGTCCTTGATCTTGTTTTTGCCTTTGATATTGTTTTTTTCATGATTGTCCTTGTGCATGCGGGATCATCCTCCCCCCACGAACCCCACCACCTCCAGCACATCCCCATCAGCCAGGGTCGTCTCCCCGTAGACCTCGGGGGGGATGATCTCCCGGTTCAGCTCCACCGCCACCCGGGCCGTGGAGAACCGCAATTCCTGCAATAATCCGGAGAGAGCCATCCCCTCCGCAATCTCCCGTTCTTCCCCGTTGAGTTTGATCTTCATCTCCGTGCCCTCAAGGTTTGTGTTTTTCGTTTTTGTCTTTAATCCGCCTTTTCCACATTTTGATTTTCTCTGCGCCCTCAGCGTCTCTGCGGTGATCGTTTTTCGCCTCTGTCTTTTTCAGAAGTGGACGTCTTCTTCCCCCCGGGCGACCCGATCGAGGCCCTTCTCTACTTCCCGCCGGAAGGCATCATCTTTGAGCTGTGTTACGCGGGCGACAATCTGTTCGTGCACGGCGGCACGCGTCTTTTCCGTTCCGTGGTCCTTAAAATACTCCATGAGGGAGAAGAGTGCATTGGCCTCGCAAAAATCCCGGACCCTGCCCGACTCCGCAACGGCACGAAAGGCCTCCCCCGTCCGGCCGGAACGGTAGCAGGCAGTGCAGAGGCTCGGCTCCAGGCCGTGATCAAGGATGGCTGCAATCACCTCATCCAGGTTCCTGCCATCGCTCAGGGAAAACTGAGCGGTCCCCGTCTCCTCTTTCGCATGGGCATAGCCGCCGATGTCGGTCCGGGACCCGGCGCTGATCTGGGAAACGCCGATCCGGATCACCTCGTCCCGCAGTGCCGCACCTTCCCGGGTGGAAACGACCACCCCGGCGTAAGGCACGGCCAACCGGAAGACCGCGACGATTTTTTTGAATGCTTCGTCGGAGACCGGACAGGGAACCGATTGAAGAGCGGAGCCTGCCGCCGGCTGGAGACGGGGGACCGAAACCGTGTGGGGACCGACGCCGAAGCGCTCTTCGAGATAGCGCGCATGGGCGATCAGGGCCAGGACCTCGAAACGATCGTCGTAAAGGCCGAAAAGTGCCCCCATCCCGACATCGCCGAATCCCGCGGCCACGGCCCGGTCCATGACGGAGAGACGCCGTTCATAGTCGCTCTTCGGACCGGAGGGATGCATCCGGGCATAGGTTTCCGGGTGATAGGTCTCCTGAAAACATTGATAGACCCCCGCGCCAGCCCCCTTCAGGCGTCTGAAGTCATCTTCATCCATCGGGGCGGCGTTGACATGAACGATCCGGATCGGCGTTTCCCGGTAGATGGCCGAGACTGCGTCGCAGAGGTAATCGATGGAGGAGCCGCTCCCCTCCCCGGCCACGAGGAGAACCCGCCGGTAGCCTCCGTCATACAACGCCCGCGCCTCCTCCACGATCCCGGGGATCGGGAGGGTCTTCCGTTCCGCCTCCCTGTTCTCCCTCCGGAAGCCGCAGTAGAGACAGTTGTTGACACAGCGGTTGGAGATGTAGAGCGGTGCGAAGAGGACGATCCTTTTACCGAAAACCCGCTCCTTGACCTCCCGGGCCGTCTCGTAGAGGCGGTCGATCAGGGCGGGTTCTTCGATCGACAGCAGCACCGCTGCTTCCAAGAGGTCGAGCGGCTTTCCCTGCCGGGACTGCTCCAGAATGGTCTCCGCGAAAGCCCCGCCACGATGCCCCGGCTGCAAAAGGTTCTGAATTTCTTCTTCCGGAATCCGGAATGCACTCTTGACTTTCTCTTCCTCTGTTTTCATTTTTTCTCCAGTAATAAACGTAAAACAACATTCGCCTGGTGATGCGCCGCCACTCCCACCCGGGGGGACATGAGTCCCGTTCCCGGCGCAGCGGCCGTCGTCCCATCGCCGACGATGAAGCACCGTTTTCCGAAGGGAGTGATCCGGATTTCCCCAGAGGGACCGTACCCGGCGAGGCCCGAGGCGCAGACGACAAAGGTCCCGTCCATCTTCCGGAGGACGGTATTGATCATCATCGACTTGGCTTCGGCCGTATCGAAGGCCTCTACGATTACGGAGACCCCGGCAAAGATCTCCGTCAGGTTCTCCGGGGTCAGACAGACTTCATGACTCGAAACTTCCACATAGGGGTTGATCCGATGGAGGTTCGCAGTCATTGCCGCCGCTTTGGTCATCCCGATCTGGTCGGTGAAATACTGCTGACGGTTCAGGTTGGAAGGTTCCACCACATCGTAATCGGCAAGGATCAGCCGCCCGACGCCGAGCCGGGCAAGCGCCACCGCCACGGAGGAACCGAGCCCTCCCAGTCCGGCAATCCCGACGACCCCCCTTTTCACCTTATCATGGACACCGGGCGTATGACGGGCCGCCATGAGAATTTCCAGTTCTTCCCGGGAAGGAACCTCCCCGCGCCGGATCAGGACCACCTCATCCCCCTCTGAAAGAAGCCGGTCGTCGGACACGGGAAAACCGTTGAGAATGAGGAGATCGGCGTTCGGCTTTTCGGCTTCACGAAGGGCATGGAGAGTTAGTTGCTCCGGCAGGGCGAGAAACCTTTCATTGACTTTGATCCGCATGGCAGAACTCCACCCGCAGGATCGCAGCGGCAATCCAGGACCCACGAACCGGATGAGAGTAAAGAAGGAGGATTCGGAGGGAGCGGGGAGACCCCGCAAAAAAGACTCCAAACCGTTTCCCTACGCCGGCATGACCCGGATCAGGTTCGAAGGGTCGCCCGTCTGCACGGGACTCTCAGCCGTTCCGGCTCCCCTACGGTTTGATGATGGGACTATAGCAGAAAGAAAGTATCCGTGTCAAATACTTTGCCGGATCGTACGTTTTCCCGTTTCCGGCAAAGACACCTTCCTGTATAATTGCATGAGGAAATCTGTGAATCACGGGAAGGAACCAATGAAAAACCGCATCCTCATTCTCATCAACCCGGCGGCGGGAAACGGCGCAGGCAGCCGGATCCATTCGTTGATCCGTTCATCACTGCATGATCCGGCCCGCGGGGAAAGGATTGATGCCGTCCTCACCGACCGGATCAACCTGGTTTCACAAGCCGGTGAAGCTGCGCTCCGCTATTCCCGGATCATCGCCGCGGGGGGAGACGGCACGGTCTCCCGGATCGCGGAGGGAATCTTCAGAAGCGGAGGGAAAGCAGCGCTCGGACTCCTCCCTCTCGGAACCGGGAACGACCTTGCTCGCACACTGGGGCTCTTCCCCCCTGCCCTCCGGGAGACGGAACAAGGCCTTGCCGACGCCGTCGATTCCATGGCCCGCGCAGGGACACGCCCCTTCAACCTCCTCGCCATGGATGGGGTCGGATACTTCATCGATTACGCCGGGATAGGACTCGACGGAACCGTACTGAAGAGCTACACAGCGTTTCAGAAGAACCGTTTCTATCGGCTGTTGCGGCCGGCACGGCTTCTCCGTCTTCTCCTCTACGGTCTGTTCCTCTTGCGTCACCTTGCATACCGACTCCCGCCGAACATCGAGATCCGCACCGGCGACGGGGATGAACCCGTCCATACAGGGAAAGAGCATTCCCTTCAGGGTGTCGTCATCAGCAATATCCCCTACTACGCCGGCGGTTTTCCGCTCGCGCCAGAAACCGATCCCTCCGGCGGTCTTTTTACGGTCACGCTGATAAAAGGTCTTCCGGATATCCTCCGTATCCTCTCCTCCCGGATTTCCCCCTCTCACCACATTCCCGAAGCCCTCAGGCAGATCAACACCTCACGCCTGACCTGGTCCGTCCCGCCGGGCGTCCCATTCCAGTGGGACGGAGAATGGTCTTCCACCCCTCTCCCCCCCTCCGGAACGGTCAAAGTCGCAGGACAAATACCGGTACTGATCCCCCTTTTTCAAAAATAGACCACGCGGGAAAATCGGTTTGCCTCCCCATTATATTATTGTTATAGTACCACTCTCGAACGGGAGACCTGATCATGATCGACTGGCGTTATCTGACTCTTCCGGTGATCGGTGCCGTCATCGGATGGATCACCAACCTGATCGCCATCAAGATGCTCTTCCGCCCCTACCGGCCGGTCAAGATTCTCGGCATGACCTTCCAGGGGTTGCTCCCCCGCCGGCGCAAAGAGTTTGCCCTCAGCATTGCGAAGACGGTGGAACGGGACCTGCTCACGGCCGAGGATATCACCCGTTTCCTCGAAGATGTTCACTGGGAGGAGGAGGTGGAACGGGCCGTGGAAGAAAGCCTGGAGAGCCGCCTCAAGAGCGGGAGGGTCAGGCTCCTGCTCAGGGCACCGATCTTCGGCCTGATCGGGCAGGAAGTGATTCGTCAACTGAAGGGAATCTTGAGCCGGACCATCATTGAAAAAGTCCGGGAACACAAAGGTCCCCTGGTGGAAAAGTTCCAGGATGCCCTGGAACTGGAAAAGATCATTTCCAGGAAAGTGGAAGGCTTCAACATGGAAAAACTGGAATCCCTCCTGATGAACCTGATCGCGAAAGAACTGTCCTATATCGAGCTGGTGGGGGCGGTCCTCGGTTTTCTCATCGGTCTGGCACAGATGGCGCTTTTGCTTTTTCTGAAAAATATTCATTAATATGATGGCAACAGGGATCCTCTACATCGTGGCCACACCAATCGGCAATCTGGAGGATATAACCTTCCGGGCCGTCCGAATCCTCAAGGAGGTGGATCTCATCGCCGCTGAGGATACACGTCACTCCTCCCGGCTTCTGAAACATTACGGGATCACAACCCCCACAACCAGCTATCACGACTATACGGATTCGAAGAAACGTGCCTCTCTGATGCGCCGACTGGCGACGGGTGACAAGATCGCTCTCATCAGCGACGCCGGCACACCGGGGATCTCCGATCCCGGCTACCGGTTGATTTCCGAGGCGGTTGCCGGAGGGATCGAAGTGACGGCCGTGCCCGGTCCATCGGTCCTGACGGCGGCGCTCTCCGCAGCCGGTCTTCCCACGGATGCCTTCTATTTCAATGGTTATCTCCCGAACCGGGCCGCCGCCCGCCGTAAGGTGCTCCGATCCCTGGCGGAACGGCGGGAAACCCTGGTCCTCTATGAGGCACCCCACCGGATCACGGCCTCGCTTTCCGACATGAAAGACCTGCTCGGCAACCGGCGAATCGCCGTCTGCCGGGAGATGACCAAGCTCCACGAGGAGATCTTCCGGGGGAACCTGGAAGAAGCCCTGCAAAACTTCTCCACGCGGGAAAAGATCCGGGGGGAGTTTACCCTCGTTGTCGAAGGGGCGAAAAAAGACCCGGCTCTACCGGTCGACCTGAACCTTCCGGATGAAATCACCCGAGCCATGGAGGGAGCAGGAGTGAACCGGAAGGAGGCGGTGCGGATCGTCGCGGAACGGTTCGGCCTCCCGAAAAAGGTGGTTTACCGGGCAAGCCTAACGGACAAGGATTCGCACTTACCATCATCACCTCGATGAATTCATACAAAGGAGAAAATCGATGGAACCGAGCAAAGTCTATTACGTCTCCGCCCGGGCGACCAAGTGGTCCTACCGGGAGAGCCTGGCGGGCCGTTTCGAGACACTTCTGAAAGAGTTCCAGGTCGGGAAGTACCTCAAGAAAAAAGACCCTGTGGCGCTGAAGATGCACTTCGGCTCCGAAGGGGCGCACAGGATCATCCGGCCCCTCTTCGTCCGAAAGGTGGTTGAGACCGTTCGCCGGGCGGGGGGAAAACCCTTTGTCACCGACACCGTCCGGATCAAGGGACTTGACTACCTGAAGGTAGCGAACGAAAACGGAATCAACGAACAGGCCTGCGGGGCGCCGGTGATCCTGGCCGACGGAATCTTCGGCAATGATCACGTCTCCGTACCCTCAGGTTCGGAACAGGGGGAGGTCTTCGTCGCTTCCGCCCTTCATGACGCGCCGTCCATGATCGTCCTCTCCCACTTCAAGGGGCATGTCAATGCCGGAATCGGCGGGGCAATCAAGAACCTCGCCATGGGGGGGCTCTCCGGCTCCGACCGCAACCACGACTGGAAGCACGGCAGGGGGGGAATGCATACCCACCACACGGCCGGCAAGATCGAGTGGGAACGGGAACAGTGCAGTCTCTGCAACCAGTGCGTGGAGATCTGCCCTCTCGACGCATGCTCTTTTGAAAACGAACTGTGGGAATACAATGCAAAAAAATGCTGGCGCTGCGGGCGCTGCGCCCGGGTCTGCCCCGAGGGGGCCCTTGATATGCCGATGGATGAGGACCGCTTTCACCAGGGGATGGCGGAATCGACAAAGGCCGTTCTTTCCACATTTAAAGAACACCGCGTCCTCTACATTAACTTTCTGCTTGAAATCCAGCCGGAATGCGACTGCATGCCCGGCGCCGATGTACCGGTAGTTCAGGACCTCGGGATTCTGCTCTCCGACGATATCGTGGCGATCGACCAGGCATCCTGCGACCTGATCCTCCAGAACCCGCCTCTCCCCGGATCCATGGCCGAGGACCGGGGGCTGAAGCCAGGGGACGACATCATGCTCAAGCTTCACAGAATCGACGGCCGGAAACATATCGATGCGGCCTGTGCGCTGGGCCTGGGGAACAAGGAATATTCCCTCATCAAGACCTGAATCGTCTTGACACCCGCCCCGAAAACGTTATAAAAATGATAGGTCTGCTTCTCGAAAGGATTATACCGGTGGGAAAGATTTTGATTGTTGACGATTCCGAGGACAATCGCGAGGTACTGCGCGCCGTCCTGGAACACCAGGACTATGAGGTCATCTCCGCTGAGAGCGGCGAAGAAGCAATCCGCCTTGCCGTCGAGATTTCTCCGGACCTGATCCTGATGGATGTCATCATGCCGGGGATGGACGGGATCACGACCTGCCGGACGTTGCATACCCATGACAAGACGCAGGGGATTCCGGTCATCATGCTGACGGCAAAAAATGAACCGGAGGACTTGCAGCGGGGACTCGAAGCAGGGGCCGTGGACTACGTCAAAAAACCCTTCCTGATGGCCGAACTGATGGCACGAGTCAAGACCGCCCTTCGCCTGAAGGCCGCCCAGGACAAACTGGTGGTACAGGAAAAAAAGATCGCCGTCATGGAGCTGGCCGGGGCCGCCGCCCATGAACTCAACCAACCCCTCACCGTCATTAACTGTCAGGTTAAACTCCTTGAAGAAGCCCTCGAAGAAGAGGGGGTTTTTCCCGGCAGCCGGGAGATCGAAATCATCTATGAATCGGTACGGAAGATGACGGAGATCATCCGGAAGATCGGGAACATTACGAAGTACAGAACCAAGGAGTATCTCCTCGGCGACAAGATCATCGACCTTGATGAAGCGTGCGAGGATGAAGTCGAGGAATGACGTACGTTCCGCATTGCCTTTGACGTTGATCTTGCCTTTGCCGGATCCCGCTTTTCGCCGCTTGACCTGCTTCCTGCAAAATCGGGGGAAGTCCAGATATCTTTTCCCTTGACATCACGGCGGCAGAATGTTTAATTTAGTAATTGAATTCAATTGATTCATTTAACTATTTCCGGAATCCTTCATGGAATTGACTCGGGCTGCGGATTACGCCTTGCGGGGTGTTCTATATCTCTCCTTGCAACCGGAAGGGACCCTTTCCGTCATCAGCGAAATTGCCGAACAGATGGATATCCCCGAAGGGTTCCTTGCGCGAATCTTCCAGACCTTGGCCAAATCCGGCATCATCCGTTCCCACCGGGGCAAAAAAGGGGGCTTCTCCCTGGCTCTTCCGGCGGAAGAGATCAATATGCGGAAAGTGATTGAGACCATGGAGGGACCGATTCACCTGAACCGCTGTCTCAACGGATACGGCGACTGCGGGCGTGGAACGCTCTGCTCCCTGCATGATGTGTGGTGCCGCATTCAGGAACAGGTGATTACGACCCTTGGTGAAACAACCTTCTCCTACCTCGCCCAACAGACGAAAAACAAGATGCAGGAACATCCCCCTGCCGAATCATCTTCATGAATCAACGAGAGAAAGAGAACGATTCTTACGGAATAATTTTTTTCTGTCGCTGTATTTGCCAAGATCTTCTGTTGACAAGGCCACGGAGAGTATGAGAATGATATCAGAGTAGATTCGAACTCCTGATCCGGAATATCATCATGCAAATCATTCGCGACCTTGTCCAGCTGGAACATCGGTTTACTTATCCTGTCGTCACCCTCGGCAACTATG
Organism: Deltaproteobacteria bacterium; assembly: GCA_013151235.1. Lineage (NCBI taxonomy): Bacteria > Pseudomonadati > Myxococcota > Myxococcia > Deltaproteobacteria bacterium. The sequence goes on from JAADIO010000035.1 coordinate 23,435, forward strand.
ACGGGGTGCATCTGGGGCATCAGAAGATCTTTGAACAGGTGATGGCAAGAGCCCGGAAGATGTCCGGGACCTCAATCATCTTCACCTTCGAACCGCACCCTCTCAAAGTACTTTCCCCTTCCACGGCCCCACCGCTTCTGAATACCTTTCGACGGAAAATGGAACTCTTTGAGGCCTACGGCATCGAGGTCGTCATTTGCGCTGAATTCACCCGGGAATTAGCCGCCACACCACCGGAGGACTTCATCAAAAACATTCTTGTCGATCAAGTCGGAGTAAAAGAAATTCTCGTGGGATATGACTACGCCTTCGGCCGGGGCAAACAGGGAAACACCGACGCCATGGCGGAGATGGGAAGACGTTACGGTTTTCAGGTAGAGGTCATCCCGGCATTTACCCTGCATGAAGAAGTGGTCAGTACGACTCGAATCCGGGAGCTCGTGCGCCGGGGAGAGATCCGGAAGGTCTGTACTCTCCTTGGACGTTGCTACGCCAGCGAGGGGATTGTCACCGCCGGCGACCACCGAGGCAAAGGCCTGGGCTTTCCCACGGCAAACCTCGAATCCCATAATGAAATCTTCCCGAAACGGGGGGTCTATGCCGTACAAGTCGAATACAAAGACCGTCTCTTTGACGGCGTGGCCAACATCGGGACCCACCCCACTTTCGGCGAAGGGCAGGTCACCATCGAGGTGCACATCTTTGATTTTCAGGAAGAGATCTATGGACAATTCGTCCGGGTTCTCTACCGGGAACGCCTTCGGGATGAACAGACCTTCGGTAGCAAGGAAAGTCTGGTCCGCCAGATCCATCAGGATATCAAGAAGACCAGGGAGATCCTTCAACCACACGGAAAGAAAGAAACATCCAAATGATCAAATCACGTAAAATGTTCTGGTTCGGGATCATCCTCAGTCTCGCCCTCATCATCCTTCTTGTACAACGCACCGACATTCACAAACTTGCCCTCGCCTTCCGTCAGGCAAATTATCTCTACTGCCTGCCGGTCATTGCCGTCGCATTGCTCGGGATCCTGATCCGGGCATACCGCTGGGGTCATATCCTGGCCCCACTGCACCGGGCTTCCCGGAAAAATCTTTTTTCGGCCATGATGATCGGATTCATGGCGATTGACATTCTCCCTGCCCGTATCGGAGAAGTTGCACGAGCCGTTCTGATCGGCAGAAAGGAACCGATCTCGAAAACCAGTGCGCTGGCAACCATTGTCGTGGAACGACTCTTTGACATATTTACCCTGCTTCTGCTGCTGGTCTGGGTCCTCTTTGCCATGTCGCACTCCACACTTCCCCCGGTCTATATCCGTACGCTCAAGGCAGGGGGGACCATGATGGCGGCACTCTTCGTCGGGGTCCTCTTGTTTCTCGTCTTCCTCCGCTTCAATACCGGTGTCGCTCTGAACTTCGTCCGGTTCTGCCTGCGCCCCTTTCCCCACTCATTGCAGACAAAGACACTGGAATTGATGGACTCCTTTGTCGCCGGTCTGACCACGATCCGGATGGGAAGAGACCTTCTCTGGATCATCTTTTACTCCGTCCTTCTCTGGAGTCTCTACGGAATAGGAAATCTTTTTATGCTTCGTTCTTTCGGCATTCGAACACCGGTTTATGTTCCTTTTTACCTGGTGATCGTACAGGCCTTTGCCGTCGGGATTCCTTCCTCACCGGGGTTTGTCGGCACCTACGATGCAGCCGTCGTAGCCGGGCTGGCACCTTTCCATGCCGATGAAGCCGTCCGGCTCAGCTTCGCCCTCCTCTCACATTTTCTGATCTTCCTCCCGGTCATCCTCTACGGGCTCATCCTCCTCTGGAGAGAGCATCTCACCCTCGATGTCCTAGAAAGAGAGGCCGGCACGGAGCCGGAGGAAACGGAGGGATGATAATGGGACGGTTTTTTGTCTTTCTTCTCTGGGGATTGTTTGTCTACCTGTTATGGAAGGTTCTCTTTCCGGGCAGCAGACATCCGCACAGCGAGGAGACCCCGGAAACAACGATGGAGATCATGGTGCATGATCCGAACTGCAACACCTTCATCCCCCGCCCCGAAGCCCTCTCCAGAAAAATCGGCGGCAAAACACACTACTTCTGCAGCCGGAAATGCATGAAAGAGTTTCGTACCCGTACGCACAAAGAAACCCCGAATCAGCAGACCTGATTTCTGATAATGGTTCGGCGAAGACGATCAAGAAATCCGTTCCGGTCCGCACCGTCTGAAGGCTGAACATAGACCGGCTCACCAATAACCACATGGACGGTTCCCGGATGAAGACGGAATGTTTTTTTCGGCATCACCTCGAAGCTGCCGGAGATGCTTACGGGGATGATCGGTGCCCCCGAGGCCTCGGCCAGGTAATAGCAACCTTTCTTGAAGGCATGAACCTTGCCGTCCGGAGAACGGGTCCCCTCGGGAAAGATCAGGACCGACTGTCCCTCACGAATCTTGTCGGCAGCGGCTTTGAGACTTCGACGGGCCCGCTCCCGGTTGGACCGATCGATCATGATGTTTCCATAGCGCCGCATGGCAAAGCTGAAGACCGGAATCCGGTACAACTCCTTCTTCGCGATCCAGCCGAGATGACGGGGAAGATAGCCCATCAGAACAAAGATGTCAAAATAACCCTGGTGGTTGGAGGTAACGATTATCGCGGAGTCCACAGGCAGATTCCGTTCCCCCCGGACCTTGACCCGGACCCCGGAAGCGGCAATAATCGTCCGAGCCCAGAGCCTGGCGAAAAAATGGAGGCACTTCCCGCTGGAATCCAGAAAGGAAAAGACAACAATCAGACTGCCGCAGAGGACCGTCATGAAGATTCCGACGGTCCAAACCCAGAGTGTGCGAATCATGATTCCTCCAAATGGGGGAAGTATAATGGCCTTCAACGGATATTTCAAGCTCTATCCATAGGAAAACATTGACTTTAGAAGGGTTTCTGCGATAGAGTAAACGAACGGTTCGCCGTTTGGAGCCGCAAACGATACCCCGAAGGGAGTCATCCGGTACCATGACAATCAAGGTTCTTTTCCTGGGAACCGGGACATCCTCCGGCGTTCCCGCAATCCTCTGTTCCTGTCCGGTCTGTCGGTCTGCGAACCCGAAGAACAAACGGCTCCGTTCCTCCATCCTCATCAGTATCGGAGAGAAAAACATCCTGGTCGATACGGCAACGGACCTGCGGGAGCAGGCGCTGCGTTACCGGATCCCGAGGATCGATGCCATTCTTTTTACGCACCCCCACGCCGACCATGTTCACGGCATCGACGAGATCCGCATCTACAGTTTCCACAGCGGAGAACCGATTTCCTGCTACGGGAATGAAGAGACGATCAAAACCATTCACCGGCAATTCCCCTACATTTTCGTACCCGAGGAAGAACGGCAAAGTTTTATCCCCCGCATCAACACTCATATCATTCATGGTGCTTTTGAACTCTTCGGTCAGGAGATTATTCCGATCCCGATCCGGCACGGCAGTCAAACCATCCTGGGGTATCGGGTCGGGCCCTTCGCATACCTGAGCGACTGCAACGGAATCCCCAGGGAAAGCATCGAACTCCTGAAGGGCCTGGATCTCCTTATCCTCGACGCCCTGCGGCATCGGCCTCATCCGACCCATTTTTGTCTACAGGAGTCGGTGGAGACAGCCCAACGCATCGATCCCGAACGGACGCTGTTTACCCACATGGCACACCAGCTCGAACACGAGGAGTCCAACCGGTCTCTTCCCGGCAACATGGCGCTCGCCTTTGACGGGCAGGTCGTGGAATTTAACACGGCGCCCTAACCGAGTTCTCCTGCAGATGAGAAAAAAAACCGCCAGAAAACAGCCGTCCATCCCCAAAGAAAAAACACTGAAGGTCATCCGTTCCTCCATCGCAAACAGGAAGAAGGAATGGCAGGGGAAGGAACGAGGAGATGGTTTCGTCATCATCCAGATCGACGGGCTCCCCCATCCGATCCTGATGCAGGCCTTGTCCGAAGGCTACATGCCCTTTGTACAAGGGCTCCTTGCATCGGGAGATTTTAATGTCAGTCGTTACCGTTGCGGAATCCCCGGCAACACCCCGGCCTCGCAGAGCGGGATCATGTACGGTGAAAATTTCGGGATCCCGGCCTTCCGATGGCTCGACAAACAGAACGACAGCCTTGTAAGTTTCAAGAACCCCCTCTCGGCACAAACCGTGGAACAGAGCATTTCCCAGGGAAAACGGGGGATCCTGGAGAACGGGAGCAGTTACATCAATCTCCTCTCGGGAGGCGCCAAACGCTCCGTACTAACCTTGAGCACCTTTCTGACGCAGGACATGCAGAAACGGATCTCCGGACTCGCCATTTTCTTCCTTTTCTTTTTCAACATCATTCCCGTCTTCCGCTCCCTTCTTTCTTCCGTACTGGAACTGTTTCGGGAACTCTATGAATACCTGGAGATCCGCCTGAAGGGAGGCGTACAAAAAAGTGAAGGATTCTTCCCGATGGTCCGGATCTTCTCTAATGTCCTGTTTTTTGAAGTCGCCACCGTTGGGGCACTCATCGACATCAATCAGGGAAGACCCTCCATCTGGCTGACCTACAACGGATACGACGAGGCCGCACACCAGCGTGGGCCGGAAACCAAATATGCGCTCAAAACCCTTCGCGTGATTGATCGGGGGATTCGGAAAATCGTTCGCCAGATCCGGAAAAAACGTCGGGGAATGCACTACGATGTTTACATTCTCTCCGATCATGGACAACACCCCTCCATTCCCTTCCGCTACGAGTTCGGGGAAACCCTGGAAAACTTCATCTACTCCAAGGTCAAGGAAGGACGAATTGCCCAGTACGATTCCGGCGGGGATGTCAAGGATTACCTCATGCTCGCCCTGAGTTCCACTCTTTACAACTTTGCAGATCAGAACCTTTTTTTCATGCGGAGAATCTTCAAACGGATCGCAAAATACATCGAGCGGAACATCCTTCCGGAAGAAACCCGAAAGATCACCGGGAACATCTCCATCGTTAACTCCAGCCCCATGTCCAATCTCTATTTTAATATCGACCGTGGACGAGTCGATTTGGAACAGATTGAACGGGTCTATCCCGGTCTGGTGGGAGCCCTCGTCCGCCACAAGGGGATCGGCCTCATCCTCGCCCGGTCGGACGGTGATCCGATGATCCTCTCCCGGGCAGGTCGGGTCTTCTACCATCACGGCAAAAAACGGATTGACGGAGACGATCCCCTGAGCGGATTCGAGGATGCGGAATTAATCGAAGCGGAAATCCTTCAGCAATTCTCCATGCCGAACGCCGGAGACCTCGTCCTCTACGGCGCCTTCAAGGAAGGGCGGATCATCAACTTCGAAGAACAGATGGGCGGTCACGGGGGAATCGGCGGGATGCAGAACACCCCCTTCATCCTCTATCCCAGCCGGATCAAGTACGCCTTCCACTCCATCCGGAATTCCAGGGAGCTCTATCCGGTCTTTTCAAAATACCTCGGGAAACCATCCCCCCTGACCCCCTCCCCACCCGATCAAGGCCACGCTCTGATGGAAGGGGCAGACCAAGAGTGAGACCCCAAGAAGCAATCGGATGGGCACTCTGAAACGTTTGAGATTCAATTAGAAATGAAATCAGGCAACCACTTTCCGGGGAAGGATCATACGCCGGAACCGACCGCCGATTCGGCGAATCAGATGCAGGGCAAGCCGGCGGTGCAGGTTCCAACGCTCCATGGCGAGTGCAATGCAAAAGCCCCCCCAGAAAGAGAAAGATGTTCTCGTTGGCGTAGGGTCGCGCAATGGCGACGCTGTTCATGATCCCCAGGAGCGGAAACAACAACAGCGGCGCCAGCGCCGTGACCGGAATGGGGATTGCCTCGGTCATCCAGCAACAGACCATCAGAACCGCCTACAGAGACTTCCCGGCTTCTCTAAGAATCCCCAATAAATGGATGGACGGTGCCCCTGAGACTTAAAGCGCTTCCTTGCGGCGTTGACGTTCGCGCAGATCATCCTTGGTCCATACATAGGGAAGATCAATCACCGTTCCCGCAGGAAGTTTTTCGGCCGCATAGCGCAAACAGTCGAGCAAGATATTTTCGTGTGTAATGGAATCTCCCACATCGCCGAGGGTCAGGCCGAAGGGATGACGAAGATAGAGGGCCAGGGAGGGCTTCACCTGCAGGGTGATCTCCCGCACCAGGGAGATCGAGACCGTGCACAGGCCCATCCGGTCGAGAACTCTCTGAATCAGTCCCACGGACTGGCTACAGACCGGTCAGGAGGGCACCAGGATCACGAGATCGACTCCGTCATCGAGAAGCGCGCCGCCAACCAAAGGCACCCGTTCCGCGATCAGTTTTTCCGGAAAAGGAACATACCCCATGAAAGAGAAATGTCTCGGAGCCGCCTCACGGATCGCCCCTTCGATCCGCAGCTGTTTCAACAGTCCCAAGGGGAAAACGCAGTCCAGGTCTTTCAATGCGCGCTTCGTGTCGTAGCCGGGATGGGCTAAAGCGATCTCTTCCGGATCGATATCGTTCGGGATAACCCGAAAGCTGTCATCTCCCAGCTTATTGCGGGTGGAAAACGGCCCCTGACGATTGCGCAAATAGGCTCCTGATGTGGTGACCAGTGCAACCCGGCATTGATCAACCGGTTTTCCAACGGGATGGTGATCGGTCGGCCGGCTGAAGTACATCCATTCAAAATCAGGCAGGATACGGCTTCGGATATAGTCTCTTTCAACCTCTGCGAAGTTCAAACTCACTGACTCCTTTTCCTTTCGTCGCGACCGAGAGCCTCTCCGGAAGGCTTAGTGGCCCTATTCGTAAATACGGTGGCCTGTCTGCGTGCGGCCCGCCCGCACAGGCAGGCCTCGTCTTCGTTGCGCTCCCTACACCGTACCACAGGGGGTACGCTTCAGTCGCGTGCCTTGATGAGACCGTCCTGCGACCCTCTCGGTGCGTCACAGTATTTGCGAACAGGACCTCTTGGGATCATCAGATTGTTGTTCCCGGAGGGCTGTGATTTGTGAGTGCAATGAAACTCCAAAGGGCACGATGAAACAGAGGACCACTTGAATGAAACTTCTTTTTGTAAGGGCTTCTCCAAATAGAAGATCAGTGTGATTAATCAGCACGAGCATGATCCCCACGATCAAAGAAACACGCGTTGCCCGAAGAAATATTTTTATGGATGTTTCCCTTTGTGTTCTCAAAAATCGTTCTCTACCTCGGAAATTGTCCCCTATTCTTTTCTGTTCTTCAACCAATGGAACAGACCCTTGCTTCCCTGAACCGGAGCTATGGTAGGCGGCTTTTCCCTCGGGTCATCAAGCTTCATTTCCCACCATGCCTTCGGGCTTCTGGTGCCGCAGGAAGCACACTGATAGGGGTCGTAGATTTTGATCCAACTCGGCTGATCCGGTATATGTACATAGACCCAGCCCGCGCCCCGCTTGCGGTTTTTGACATCCTCAATTCTTGCCGCCAGAAAGGTTGAAGCCTCCCCTGCCTCGGCTACAAAGAGTGTCTCCATCCCTTTCTCCGGGGAGTGGATATACCAGGGGCCTCGGGTTTGGATTCTCGTAACCAGTTCGTCTGCCCGTTCCCATGTGAGAAGCCCGGTTAGCGGTTTGGAGTGATTGGACATGGTTGCGGTCTCCTTCCTATCATCCGGTCAGGTAAAGATTAAAAATCGATGTCCACCTGCAAGGCATCCAGAAATCTATTAAAAGAGGTGAAGAGTTCCATGACACCAAGGGCCTCAATGATTTCCGCATCGCTGACGCCGGTCTTGCGAAGGGCATCAAATTCGTCCCCCGTGATCTTCAACGGTTCCCGGCTCGCCTTCCGTGCAAAGCGGATCAAGGCCTGTTCTTGGGCATTAAAATCAGCCTTGTCGATCTGTTCCGTGATGTTTTGGATCTCTTCCTCCGAAACGCCGATCGATTTCAGCGCACCCGTATGGGCCGCGACACAATAGGCACAGCTGTTGTCCTTGGAGACGAGAACGGCGATGGTCTGCTTGACCTTCTGGTTCAGATCTCCCTGCACCATCACCGCCTTGACCTTGTTCCAGTTGGCTTCCAAAAGGGGGGGATAGTGGGCGTAGGTCCTGAACAGATTGGGCACCATACCAAACTCTGCTTCAACTTCCTTGAATATTTCCTGGACTTGACTGGAAAGGTTTTGCGCTTCCGGCGGCTGAATCCTAGACATGATGAACACCTCCTATAATACAGGTTAACAAAATAACCGCCCAAATTATAAACCGAACGTCCGGTATAATAATGTGCAAAAAAAAGAGATTATTCCTTCAAACCAATCAATACCTCAAGGGATTTCAAACAGTTTTGGAACAATCTTTCATCCTTTTCAAGTCTAGCCATCATGATGCAGCCTTCCAGCGTTGAAACCACATGACGGGCTAGCAGGTGGGCGGAAAGATCGTTCCGTACTTCGCCTGAAACCTGTGCGTTTTTGATAACGTCCTGAAGTTTTTCTACCCATTCTTCAAAGATCCCTCTGATAAAGTTTGCGAAGAAAGGCTCCTTGTCACTCATTTCCAGGGCGGTATTTCCGAAGATACACCCTCCCACGAAACCATTGCTTTTATGCTTTTTGAATACACATTGAAAGAAACGGCGGAGTGATGCACCCGGTGTTGTACCGGAGAGGGAGCGGTTGAGAAACTCCAGGAATTCTTCCCTGGCCTTTTTCAGGATGGCAAGAGCCAGGGCATCTTTCCCTTCAAAATGAAAATAGAGACTCCCTTTTTTCAGCCCCGTGGCCGCAACCAGATCATTGATGCTGGTGGCTCCAAATCCCTTCTGATGAAAAAGACGGGTCGCCTCGGAAAGTATTTTTTCCCGCGTCACCCCCCCTTTGGTTTGCATCTCGCCTCCCACACCAAAAACCGACCGTTTGGTCTATATTAGTCTCCCGAAAAACATTTGTCAAGTGGATTCTGTTGCCAAGCTTCCTTCTCCTGTGATATTTTAGAATAAATAACCAGGGTATTCAAGAACCGGGAGAAGCCCCCTTCCCCGGTCCAAAACCGAAAACATTTCCGGGAACACCATTCCATGATCAAAGAAATAAAACTGCGGGGGAATCTCTCCGAAATCTCCGTTGCCCAGGTCTTTCACGCCCTCTCCATCTCCGGGACCACAGGGATTTTCCAATGGTCCTTCGGCCTGGTCGAAAAGAAGGTATATATCCACCAAGGGCGGATCGTCTTCGCTACCTCCAACCGGCTCAGCGAACGCCTCGGCGAATCCCTCTTCCGGCAGGGACGGATTCGGGCCGTCGATTTTATCCAGGCCTCCAGCCGGATCACGGAAACGAAACGGCTCGGGCAGATCCTGATCGAGATGGGGGTCCTGAACAAGGAAGAGATCAAGGAAGGGATCATTGCACAGGTGCGGGAGATCATCGACAGTCTCTTCAACGAGTCCCAGGGGGAATATACATTTCTGGAACAGGAAAAACTGCCGAAGGAGGTAATCACCCTCGACATCAATACACAGGAATTGATCGTCAGGGGGGTCCAACGGATTACCGACTGGGATCTGATTTTGCAGACCCTGACCGGCATCGATGCCATCCTTGAGCCGTCGGCCAATGCGGAGCAAAAACGGATCGACGTTCCACTCTCGGAAGATGAGCAGAAGATCCTCCAACTTGTGGATCGAGAAAAAAGTGTCGCGGAGATCTGTGCCGCTGTAGATGGTAACGACTTTGAGACCTGCCGGACCCTGATGGCCTTTCTCTGTGCCAACCTGATTCGGAAGATCTCCGATACCGAGATCGCCGTGGTCGAGGAAAAGAAAACAAGCCGTTTCTTTGAAAAAACCGTCCACTGCTACAACCGTCTCTTCTCTTATACCTACCGTTATCTCGGCGAAAAGGTCGGAAAACTAGGCGACAAGAATCTCTCCCACTATCTGGAGGAAATCAAGGGCGACTATCCGGTCCTCTTCAAAGGAATTTTTCTGATGCCCGACGGAACCCTGGCGACGGAGGTCCTGAAAGAAAACTTTGGCCAGTTGGAAGAAAGGGGAAGGAATGAAAGACTCCTCGCCGGCCTGAAGGCCCTTCTGGCGGCGGAACTTTCAGCCACACGGGAGTCCCTCGGTGCGACGGAGGAGACCTTCGTCATCTCCCGGCTGAAAGAAATCATGGAAGGGATGAAAAAATAGATCGTCCGATCACTCCGGATCAGCATTTCCCGGAAGAGATCAACACCTCCGAAATCTCCCGTACTCGTTCCATCTTCGTTTCCACTTGGCGAACCAGAGCGGCAGAATCGCTCCAACCTTTCTCCAAGAATGACAAAGGAACGTCGAGGGACGTTCCAACCTCTTCCGGCAAACCGATAAGACAGAGCATCCCCCTAAGATCATTGAAAAAACGCTTTGTCGAAAAGAGGACATCATACAATCCGGCATGCACCGGGTCCTTCTCTTTCAGGAGCAAAAGCGTTCGGATCGGAGATGTTTCATAAATCTCAAATCGGGCCTTCAACAGACAGATCACCAGAGAAATATCAAAGATCCCGCCCTTGCCCTGCTTGAGGTCACACTCCCCCGCCAGGGTATCTGCATAGTCATGCCGTTCCTGCAATTCCCGGACAAGATCGCGGACCAGCCGTTCCTTGTCCCGGAAAACCCTTCCCGCAATGATCTCCTCTTCAAAGCGCCGGTGCAACACCGAATCTCCGAAGACCCGTCGGGCCCCCAACAATTCGGTCCTTTCAATATAGTCCTCGGGTTCACGCCGATCGAGATAGGCCGCAAGCGCATTGAAGGGGATCACAAAAGTTCCGATCTTTTCCGCAATCCGATGATGAGGGAAATTCCCGACACGGGTCAGTTCCCGGTGCATCCGGTGAACGGCGCCCTGCAGGGACGCCGGGTCCAGACGGTCGGGATCACAGAGAACGAACATGTCGTAATCATTGTCAAGAGCACGTCCCTCGGCATTGCCCCCCGTTGCATAGATCGCGAAACCGGAACGCCCGGTAATTCCCGCCTCCCGGCAGGCAAACCGCACCAGGTACCGGACATATCGATCCATATAGCCGGCGCGGGCAAAACGCTTCGTCCGAACGGCATGCAGGGCATAGCTCAAAAACGACAGGTCATGACAGTCATGAAGGGTTTCATAGCAATCGGGAAAGACAACGGTCCCGGCAAGGGAGGCATAGATTCTTCCCGCAGTCCGACGAAAACGCCCGGGATCGGGAATTCCTTCCGAGGGGAGAACATCCCGTTTGACAAGACGGAGGATCTTTCTTTCGATTCGTCGCCTGCAAAAGACCTGAATGAATTCAATATACTTTTTGAACTCCTCTTTAAAAAGGCCGGAAACCTCCCGGATCCGCCTGGAATAGCGGAAATAGCTTCGGAGCAGGACCGTCGAGGGGTGAACCCCTTCCGGTTCCCCGTACCCCATCAGGAGGGCCACACGGTCCAGAGCCGCCCGGCAATGTGCATCGGTATAAAAGACCCCCTCCTCCTGAGCATAGATCAGATGCAGAAGAAAACGGAGGAGTTCCATAAAGGCCAGAGACTCTTCCAGGGAGGCATACTCCTCCTGCATGGCAGGGTCCATCCGCTGCAAGCTCTTGAAGACCTTCCAGAAATGTCCCCCCACGATACCAAGGTTTGCCCGCCGGGCGGCAATCAGGATTTTGGCCAGCCGGAGACCGTCCACCTTGGGGACGATCTCCCCGCTGCGGGTCCGGTGGGCGGCCAGAGAGCGGATCTCTTCCACCACCCCCCGAATGAATCCTTCATAGTAACGGTTATCCAGGCCGGCCCGGTAAGTATACCTCCGCACCACCCGCTCCTGAAACTCCTCGAAGAGAGAAATACTTCCCGCAATCGGCACGGCCCCGAAGAGCTGGGTAATCACAACCAGGTTCGTCCGTTCCACATCCATGAGTTCTTCATAGACATCGATACAGGCGGAAAACCACTTGGAGCCGGAGTGTTCCGACAGATAGAAATGCATCTGCGTCGCCCGGCGGTACATCTCCCGGTTGAGCTTCCCCACCAGGCGGTTCAGCGCGGCCAGGTCACCGCCTGCACGGTGAATAATCCCGACATCAATATCATCCTGGTCCCGCCGGGCACCCACGTGACAGATCACAAACTCGGGAAGGTTCTCCTCCCCTTCCGAAAGGATATCAAGAAACGACCGGATCAGAGCGGAATAGAGGAGGGAGAACTTCGCTTCCGCTCGCAGCAATACCTCCTTGTAGGAAGCCGTCCGGTTCGTCACGCGGGGACGATCTTTTTCCAGCAATGCGAGACAGTCAAGGTTCAGGAAAATTAACTGGAGTGCGTAATAACAACCGAGAAGATCTAAAGCTTCCTCACGGCTCCGGGCAAGATGACGGATCAGCTCCATTTCCTCCACGCAGAAGGGAGAAATCCTGTCGAGGCGAACCAGGGAGAGAACCCGTCCTTTTTCCATTCGGTCAAGCAGTTGGGGGAGGAACCTTGAAATGATGTGAAGATTTTTCCGGTAATGATTTCCCAGAAGCGAAGCTTTCCCGATCCGTTCCGTAAGGCGGGCCTCAATCCGGCAGCGTTCACGTTCCGGCATAATCCCCTCTCCCGGGAGAAAAGATGTGTTTCAGGTCCGGTGAAAACTTAGTAGTCCTGTTCGTAAATACTGTGACGCACCGAGAGGATTGCAGGATGGCCTCATCAGGGCGTGTAACAAAGGCATACCCCTGTGGTACTGCAGAGAGCACAACGTAGAGGAAGAAGCCGTCCTGCGGCACTCAAATGCCTGCCTGTGCGGGCGGGCCGCACGCAGACAGGCCACCGTATTTACGAATAGGGCCCCTTAGAAGAGGGTCGGAGGGTCCTCCGCCCGGGCCTTCTCTTCTTCCACCGGTTTCTCCAGCGAGAGCGGTGGAGATTTCTCCGATTCCCGTTTCCGGTCAAACCCCTTGAAAACATACTGACCAAGAAGGGAATGATACTTGCTCCATCGTTCCGGGGAAGGATCGGCCATGAGCTGACGGAAGACTTGCACCTTGGCATCAAGATCGTCCAACATGTGGAGTACGAGGGCCTCCAGGGTCATCGGTTTAACCGGTGAACCGAACTCCTCCCGACCGTGATGGGAGAGCAGAAGATGTTTTAAAAGGAGCGCCTTCTCTTCCGGAAAGGAGGGCAGAGACCGGATCACTTCGGAGATCCACTCGAGTTCGATGGAAATATGCCCGAGGAGCCGCCCTCGATCCGAATAATCGAAGCCGCGAAGATAGGTAAGCTCTTCCACCTTCCCCAGGTCATGCAGAAGGATGCCGGTCCGGAGGAGATCCCGGTCCAGCTCGGGATAATGGGGGGCCACCCGTTCCCCTAATCCAAAGAGGGAGAGCGTATGTTCGAGAAGACCGCCCAAGTAGGCATGATGCATCGCCTTGGCGGCAGGCGCCCGGCGCATCTTGTCTGCAAGGGAGGGGTCCTCGAAGATAGACTGCAGGAGTTTCCGGTAGTCGGGATCCGCCACCGTCTCCCGTGCCGCCGTCAACGCCGTCCACATTTCCTCCGGGTCCCGGGCGGAAGAAGGAAGAAAATCAGCAGGATCAATCGTTGCATCCTCCACACGGACGAGGGACTGCAGGCTCATCTGGAGTTTTCCGTTATACTCCGTAACCTGCCCCGCCACCTGAAGAAAGTCCCCTTTCGAAAATTCCTGCGCCACCCGGTCGGCCTTCTCCCAAACCTTGGCATCGATCTCGCCGGAACGGTCACCTAATTTCACCGTTAAAAATGGTTTGCCTGCCCGCGTCGTGGCCAAACTCTTTGCCCGTACCAGATAGATTCCGCTGACCTTTTGTCCCTCCGCCAGTTCTGCAATCCTGCATCCCATTTCGCTCCCCTTCCATGGAAAAGATTCGGTGGCATCCCGCCTTCGTCGGTTTCCGGCATGCTACTATATCTTTTTCCATGGGGAAGTTCAAGCAGAAGACAGAATCATTCATCTATGTTGTCGGGACCGGCGGGGAATCCCGAAGATCCCGACGAGACCTATCCCCAGGAGGAAGAGACTGGCCGGTTCCGGAACGGCACTTATTTGATGTATCTCCGCAGGGGAGAGACAGTAATCATAAATTTCAAGATCGTCAAGCATCCCCGAGAAGTACCAGGGATTGTTTCCCCCTTCCATGCGGGTCATCCCCATGATCATCGGGGAACCGGTCCTGCTGTAGTTGAAGACATACCCCTGGCTGCCGACCGGCACCCCATCGATGTAGAGGTACATGTTCCCGAACTGAAAGGCCGTTGTCAAATGGTGCCATTGACCGTCATTGACGGCAAAGGGAGACTCTATGACGGCCACTTTCGTACCTGCACGAGGGCTCTCGTCCAGGGCCACATGAGCCTTGCCGTCGACCATCCTGACGGAGAAACCATGATTGGTCCCGTACCAGGCATCAGGATCGGAGCTGAAGATCGTCCCGATCGAGGTCTGAGTGGTCTGAAACCAGGTAGCGAAGGTAAAGACCGCCGGCTGCAGGACATCATCGAAATGGACATAGTCGTCGACACCATCGAAGGAAAGAGCACCCGCCGGGTTGCCAAAACGGTCGGCAACAAAGGTCCCCCCCATCACCGTCCCGTCATAACCATTTCCCGTGGCATCCATGGCGTTTCCATCAAAGGGAAAGTAAGCCACCGGTCCATCAATCGGTGCAGCACCCACGGGCTGCCAGGCAAAGAGAATGCAGGGCATCAGGAGAAGGATAGAGAGGATCTTTTTCATCATCGGCTCCTTTCATAAAGAATGATTGAGAAAAGAGGGATTCGCTCCACGGTTCCGGAACCGGAAATCAGATTCCTTCCAATCCGTTCAAAAGCACAATACATGCCAACTTCTCCAGCAACCAGAAACCCGGAAGAAGGCCTTGTGAATCAAAGAGAAAGCCCGGAGTACCGGCACGACCGAACGGGGAAGAACCCTCGTGTCGGATCAATATTCTGACAACCGTCAGATGTTCAACAAAAAAAGAAGAACCTTCCCCGGCCAGGAAAAACCGGAACAGTGCTGCATCTGTTTCCGGCAAAATCGGGGGAAGCCCCGGAAAAAATTGGAGGTTGACGTGGAGGAGGTCCGACTGTATCCTGCCTCAAGGAAGGAGACATACACTGTTAATGCGTATCCTGCTGATCGAAGATGACGCAAAAACGGCAGAGTTTATCCTGAAGGGATTGCGTCAGGAAAATTATGCTGTCGATCATACAACAAACGGAGAGGACGGGCTCCACCAGGCCTGCACCACTCCCTACGATGCAGCGGTTGTTGACGTCATGCTTCCGAAGCTGGACGGATTGGAAGTCATCCGGAAGATGCGCAACCGGGGGGTACAAACCCCGGTGATCATTCTCAGCGCCCGAAGTACAGTGCATGACCGTGTTTGCGGTCTGCAGGCAGGAGGAGATGACTACCTTGTCAAGCCCTTTGCCTTTTCGGAATTAACAGCCCGGATCCAGGCGCTTCTTCGCCGATCCGCACCCGTCAATACTCCGATGACCCTGAGCGTCGGAGACCTCACAATGGACCTGGTACGTCGCAAGATCTTCCGCGGGGGAGTTTCCATCGAACTTCAGCCAAAGGAGATGGCCCTGCTCGAATACCTGATGCGGAACACGGGAAGGGTGATCTCCAAAACCATGATCATGGAGCATGTCTGGGATTACAATTTCGATCCCCAGACGAATGTCGTGGAATCCCGGATCTGCCGCCTGCGCGACAAGATAGACCGTCCGTTCAGGGAAAAGCTGATCCACACCATCCGGGGTATCGGATATGTCCTCGAGAAAAAAACATAGACCCTTCCGGACCGTAACCTTCCGCCTCACCTTGGGATACGCGCTTCTTTTCAGCATCCTATCCGTAGCCGCCTTCGGCTGGGCATACATGGCGATCATATCCGGGTTCAACGACCAGTTAGACCGCAACCTGAAGGGTGATACCGTAGAGTTCGAAACCCTCTACATGGAAAAGGGACTCGGCGCCCTGCAGAAGGAGTTCGACCGGGAATCGGAATCGGACGGCAGGAACCGCGTATTCATGGAGCTGATCTCCGGGGACGGGAGGATACTGGCCGCATCGGACCTCGAGGCCTGGGGTTCCCTCCCTCCACGGCCCACCGCGGTGAAGGATAAACAGGAGCGGATCCGGTTCCGCACACTCACGCTTCCGGACCGGGAAGATCCCGTCCGCACCGTATGCAAGGAGATCCCGGGCGGCAAGATCCTCCGCATAGGGAGGACCCGCGAAGAAAACGAAATCCTCGTGCGCAAGCTGAGGGAGATATTCGGAACCACATTGACCGTACTGATCCTCCTCGGCGGACTGGGCGGCGGTGTGGCAGCGAGGCGTGCCATGGCAGGGGTGTCACGGGTCACGGAAACAGCCCTCAGGATCGGCCGGGGCCATCTATCCCGCAGGGTCCCGCCGGGCAACGAAGGAGAGGAGATCGAGGCCCTGGCCAGCGCCTTCAATGCCATGCTGGAACGTATCGACTCCCTCGTCTCAGGCCTGGAAGAGGTCATACACAACATCGCCCACGATCTGAGGAGCCCGCTGACGAGAATCCGCGGCATCGCCGAGACGACCCTGACCGGCCCGGATGACCCGGCAGCATACCGGGAGATGGCCGGAACGGTCGTGGAAGAGTGTGACCGCCTGGTCGGTCTTATCCAGACCCTGCTGGAGATAGCCGAAAACGATGCCGGCGCTGCGGAGATCCCCATGGCCGGGGTCGACATGGCCGGCCTGCTGAAGGATGCCGTCGAACTTTTCGAGGCGCCGGCCGAAGACAGGCGGATAGGGCTGGAAGCAAATATCTCCGGCGAACCGGTGCTTATCGACGGCGACCCGCGCCGTCTCCAGCGGGCCGTGGCAAACCTGCTCGACAACGCCATAAAGTACACCTCCCCGGGGGGGAGGATCAACGTATCGGCCCGCCGGGAGGATGGATCGGTCAGGATCGACATAACCGACACCGGAATCGGGATAGACCCGGACAAGCAATCCCGCATATTCGACCGTTTCTACCGCATCGCCCCGGCCCGCACCACTCCCGGGAACGGGCTCGGCCTGAGCCTCGCGCGATCCGTTATCAGGAGACACCACGGGGAGATCTCCGTCACCAGCACACCCGGAATGGGAAGCACCTTCACCATCCGGCTCCCCGCACGGAAGGATCATCCTGAAAATCATGATCCAGTATGACCGGATTGTCATGTTGGGGTCACGGCGGGAGCAAAGAAGACTGTTATGATACGGCCTTGATGAATAATCCGGAGGGAAAGAGCCTGTGAAACGCGCGGTCCCGGTCGCCCTGTCGGCCTTAATCATGTTTTACATCCTGCCCCTGGGAATCCGTCCCCTCATGATTCCTGATGAAACACGCTACGCGGAGATCCCCCGGGAAATGCTGCAAACCGGGGACTGGGTGGTCCCCCGCCTTGACGGTCTCCGTTATTTCGAGAAACCGGTCCTGGGATACTGGATCGAAGCGGGAGCACAGTCGCTCTTCGGGCAGAACCGGTTCGCCGCCCGTTTTCCTTCGGCCCTCTCCGCCCTCCTGACCGCCTGGATGCTTTTCATCCTTGTCCGCAGGTTCGGCGGGGGAAGGTTGCCGGGAATCACGGCATTCTTCATCTGCCTGACCAGCCTGGAGGTCTTCCTGTTGGGAACCTTCAATGTCCTGGACGGTCTTTTCAGCCTCTTCCTTACGGCGGCCATGGTCTTATTTTTCTTCGCCCACAGAGAAACCGGCCCATGGAAGAAAGGCCGCCTTCTCGCCCTCTCCGGCGCATCCTGCGGGCTGGCCTTCCTGACCAAGGGCTTCCTGGCATTCGCCATCCCGGTCGCGGCTGTCGTTCCATACATGATCATGGAACGCAGGACGAAAGAGCTGCTCCGGGTTTTCCTGATTCCCGCCGTTTCTGCCCTGCTGGTCGCACTCCCCTGGTCCCTGGCCGTCTTCCGCAGGGCGCCCGATTTCTGGAGGCACTTCTTCTGGGTGGAACACATAAGGCGATTCTTTTCCGGCGACCCGCAACATCCCCAGCCGTTCTGGTTCTTCGTGCCCGTACTCCTGGCGGGAGCGCTCCCGTGGTCCTTGCTTTTCCCGGCCGCCTTCCGCGGACTGAAGGGAAGACGCCCCATGGATCCGCTCACCCGGTTCGCCCTGTGCTGGCTCCTGTTCCCCTTCATTCTCCTCTCCGCCTCGCACGGCAAACTGATCACCTACATCCTCCCCTGCTATCCGCCCCTCGCCGTACTGTTAGCGTCCGGACTGCACGCATATCCCGCAAAGGAAGAAAAAAAAGCATTCACCGCGGCGGCACCGGCCGCGGCAGGCCTTGCAGCACTCCTTGCAGCGTTCCCGGTCTTCATCCGGTGGACCCGGCTTCCCGGAGTGCCGGGTTACGGACCCGGGGAGGCCATGAAATGGGCGGCCGCATCCCTTCTTCTACTGGGCGCAGCCCTCTTCTTTCTCTTTTCGGCGCGATCAGGGCAGCGGGAGAACCGGCCGGCGCTTTACACTATCGCCGCCTGTCTCATGCTGGCTTCCATATATTTTTCGGTCCCGGACCGGATCCTGCAGGCCAGGTCTCCGGGGCCTTTCCTGCTGAGTCACAAGAAGGAGGCAACGGGCAGGACCATCCTGGTCTCGGAGGGAGGGCTCGCACCGGCCCTTTGCTGGTACTACAAAAGGAACGATGTCCTCATCCTCGAAGACGAGGCGGGTGAGCTGAAGTACGGTCTTGGTTACCCCGATGCCGAAGACCATGGAATAAGCCTCGGGCGGCTCGCCGAACTCGTGCGCGAAACCTCCGGGACGGGCCGCCGGGTCGTCCTGGTCGGCAGGACCCGTCTGTACGAATCCTGGAGGAAGGTCCTTCCCGAACCGGTCAGTGAAGAGAAAGATGTGACGGGGACATTCATCATCGCCGGGTTCTGACCCATGACGGGCGGGGCCCTTTCCGGAAAGATGTGAAATCATGAACTGCCTGCTGAAGAACATTGCGCCTGTCCTGCTCATCCTCTCCGGCTGCGCCCTCTACCACCCGCTGCCGCTGACCCCGGCGAGTGTATCGGCTGCGCTGGCCCCGCCGGAGATGGGCAAGGTCCGCATCCTGGCAAAGAGACTGAAACACCCGATCCTGAAACCGATTGCTTTCGATGAACGGGACGGGCTCTCACCAGACGAGGCCGCCGTCCTCGCCGTGATCGCCAACCCGGGCCTTCGCGCTGTCCGGGACGAACGGGGTATCGCCGCGGCACAGCTCATCCAGGCCGGGATCCTGCCCAACCCCGTCCTTTCCCTCAGCATGGAGCACCCGACAGGCGGTCTGACGGCGGGAACCACGGACGCCTACGGCTCGCAGCTCGACTGGGAGATCACGTCGCTCATCACCTACGCCTCCAGGAAGAAGGCCGCCGCGGCGAAGGCGAAGGCCGTCGATCTTTCCGTGGCGTGGCGGGAATGGCAGGTCGCCCAGGCGGCCAGGCTTCACTGCCTGAGGCTCCACTGGACCGGGAAGAAGATCTCCCTGCTTGAAGCATCACGCAAAGATCTTCTCAGGACCGTGAAAACGGTTGAGACGGCGGTGGCAATAGGGGCAAAGACCGGGGTGGACCTCGCCGCGGCGAAGGCCGAGCTGAACGGGACCAAAACCCGCCTGGCGCGGATGGAGGGGGAACGTGAGAAGGAGCGACTCGCCCTGAACCGGGCCGCGGGATTCCCGCCGGGGCGGGTCCTCCCCATCGAGGACGTATCGCCCTCCACCGTATGGCTGGAGAAGTACGGGACAGCGCAGCCACGCCCGGAGCGGAGCCGTCTTGACCTGATCGCGCTGAGGATGGGATACGAAAGCCGGGAGGCGGAGTTGAGGGCGGCGGTACTCTCCCAGTTCCCGAAGATCGGAATCGGCCTGATCCACGCCCGGGACACGGGGGACGTGATCACCACCGGCCCGGCCGTCACCTTCGAGTTCCCCCTCTTCGACCGGAACCGGGGACGGATCGCGCTGGAGCAGGCCACGCGGAAGAAACTCTTCGACGAATATACGGCCCGGGTCTTTGAGGCCCGCTCCGAGATCGCCGGGATCATGAAGATGGCGAAGAACCTGCGGACCATGATCGAACTGGGAAGAGAGGCCATACGGGTCCAGAGGCACCTTGTCAGGACCTACGGAGCAGCGCTCAACCAGGGGAACGCCGATATCCTCAGTTACTACGGGGCCGCAAACAGGCTCAGGGAAAAGGAGTTGGAACTGGCGGACCTGCAGGAGAAGATGACCGATCTCGGTGTCGCCCTCGAATCTGCATTGGGCAGGCCTGTTCCCCTCTTCAGGAAACACCGTCCCGCACAGGGGGTGAAACCATGAGAACGCTTCTTGCCGGGTACGGCCGGGCAGGATTTTCCCCCGAGGAGGCACTGATCCAGGCGGGGAAGAACCGTATGCGCCCCATCGCCAGGACCACCGCAGCGGCGATCCTGGCGCTGATGCCCCTATTTCAGACCTTACGGTACAGATGTTCCTGGTCCTGATGGTTCTCCCGGTACCGGTCCGGGTTCTCATGGAGGGAAAGAAAAGAGGAGAATGAAATTGAAGAAGAAGATCTCGGTCCTTCCGGCCGTCGCCGCGATGATCCTCCTCGCCACCGCCGCCGTGACGGGGTACAGATGCAACAGCCGCCTCTCTCCCGGCGGAAACGCCCCTCCCCACCGGAGGGCCGGACCGGGCCGGATCCGGACGGTCACCCCCGGACGGAGGAGTTTCACCGTCCGGATCCCGTGGTTCGGAAAGGTGGAGAGCAAGACCGCCGTTTCCATCATCGCACCGGAGAGGGGACGGATCGTTTCCGTGGATGCCCCCGATGAATCAACCGTAATGAAGGGAACGGTCCTGTTCACTCTCGGCGGACCGCGGATCCGGGCGCGTTCCGCGACCCTGCGGGCAAGGATCGCCTCCCTCCGCAGGCAGGCCGCCCTGGCGGGAGAGATCGTGACCCTGAAACGGGAGGCGGTCGCCGGGAAGATGGCCCGCAGGGAAGAGCTCCTCTCCGCGGAGGAATCCCTCGCACGCATCAGATCAAGGCTGAAGGCAGCCGAAGAAGAACGGGCCGCCCTGCGGCGGATGATCCGGATCCGGGCGCCCCGGGAGGGGGTGATGACAAGGCGCCGCGTCAACCCCGGCCAGGAGGTAGGGAAGGGAGCGGTCCTGGCCGAACTGGTCCCGGCGGGATCCCTGAGGATCGCGGCCACCCTGTTTCCACCCGGGAATGTCGCTCTCACCGGGCTTTCCGCCGTTGCGGAGCCCGCATCCGGCGGGTCCGTCTCCGTGACCGTCACGAAGGTATTGCCGCAACGCACGAAGGAAGGCGCCTCCACGGTCTGGCTGGAAGGCCCGGATGTTGACGGGCACTTCGCCCCGGGGGAGTCCGTGTCGGGTCATCTGATCCTTGCCCGGCATGAAAAGGCCCTCGCCATCCCCCGCCCTGCCGTCGTCTACGACGACAGGGAACGGCCCTTCGTCTTCGTGAAGAGACCGGATGGATATCACCGGCAGCCGGTGAAGACGGGTGAGACAGAAGGCGGCTGGGTGGAGATCAAAGAGGGGGTCGGGGAGAAGGACCGGGTGGTCGTGGAGGGGGCCTATGAACTCTTCTACCGTGACTTCAACCGTATCTACAAGGTCGAGGACTGACGGATTCGGGATGAGTCCGTCCGTGAGGTGCAACCGATGCGGAGTTTCCTGCGTTTCATAATCAGAAATCCCATGGCCGTGATCCTGGCGGCCGCCGCCATGAGTCTCGGCGGCATCTACTCGGCCCGGCACATGCCGGTCGATCTCTTCCCCGACCTCAACATCCCCGTCGTCAACATCATCACCCACGATCCCGGGGCGGCGCCGGAAGAGATGGAACGGCTCGTCTCCCGGCCGATCGAGGACGCGGTCCGGTCCATCGTAGGCGTGAAACGTGTGGCCTCCATCTCCGTGCAGGGGATCTCCCGGGTCACCGTGGAATTCACGCGGGGAACCACGGTCCGCGATGCCCGGCAGCTGATCCAGGCCCGGCTGGGACGGGTCGGCGCAGCCCTCCCGGCGGGTGTCATCCCGCGGCTCGAAAGCATCGGCACCACCCTCCAGGAGGTCTGCGGTTACATCCTCTACGGGGCCGGCGACCCGGTCACCCTGCGAAGTATCGTCCGCCACGAACTGTCGAGCAGGATCATGGAAGTGGACGGGGTCTCCTCGGTGGAGGTCCTCGGAGGGGACCGGCGGGCCTTCGATGTGGAGATCGAACCCGGGACGCTGATCCGTCTCCGTATCGGCATCGACGATATCCTCGCCCTCCTGAAAAGATCGAACCGGTCGGTGATCGCCGGGTATATCGACCGGTCCGGCCGGGAATACTTGATCCGCGGCGACGCGCGCATCCGGACACTCGGCGATATCCGCTCCCTCCCGGTCCCGCTTCCGGGGGGACGATCCGTGCGGCTGGGGTCGATCGCGAAGATCCGGGAAGGCCGCGTGCCGAGACACTACACGGTCCACGGAGACGGTGTCCCGGCAGTTGCAATGATCGTGCGCAAACAGCCGGGGGCAAGCACGGTCCGGGTGGCGGAGGGTGTTGAAAGAACGATCCGTGCCCTGGCTCATCTCCTGCCGCCGGGGACCCGGGTGAAGAAGTTCTACGATCAATCGGAGATCATCCGGGAGTCGCAGGGGGAGATCCTGCGGGATCTCCTGATCGGGGCCGGGCTGGTCATCCTGGTCCTCTACCTCTTCCTCGGATCGTTCCGGCCGACCTGGATCGTGGCACTGACCATCCCCGTCACCTTTCTTGCCACCCTCGCCGTCCTCGGCGCGGCGGGGGAAGGACTCAACATGATCACCATGACGGCGCTGGCGCTCGCCGTCGGCATGATCGTGGACGATGCCATCGTCGTGATGGAGAGCATCTGCCGGCACGGCAGCCTGACATCCTCGGCACGGGATGCGAGTATCGAGGGAACGCTTCAGATCGCGGGTCCCGACGCCTCGGGGACACTGACCACCGTGGCGGCGTTCCTGCCGATGGTGATCGTCACCGGGATCACGGCGCTTTTCCTCCGGCCCTTCGGAATCACGGTCAGCGCCGCCCTCCTCGTCTCCCTCGCTCTATCCCTGACCCTGGTGCCGGTTCTTGCCGGCCGCAGCCCCTCGACCGTCTTCCGGCGGAACGGCTTTCCCGGCGCCCGGCTGATCGCCCGGCTCGACGGGATGCTCCAGACCGTCCTGAGGTTCTCCTTCCGGCACAGAGTGACGGTCCCGGCCCTTGCCGTTCTTTCTCTCGCCATCGCAGGGCTTCTCGCCTGCCACAGCAAGGTCTCCCTTCTGCCGCCCGTCGACGAGGGGGCCATCCTCGCGGAATACACCATGCCGCCGGGCACGTCCCTTTCCGAAAGCAACCGGATCGGGGGAATCGCCGAACGGATCGCCCTGGCGGACCCGGACGTCTCGTCCGTCTACCGGAGGACGGGTTCCCCCGGCATCGGCTACCAGATCGAAGGGGTCAACCGCGGGGAGCTGCTGATCAAGCTGAAGCCGAAATCCGCACGGACCCGGCGGGTCACGGAGATCATCCGTTCCCTGAAGGGCTCCTATTCGAAACTGCGGGGAGCCGTCTTCATCTACCACCAGCCGACGCAGGAGAAGATCGACGAAAGCTTTTCAGGACTACCGGCGCTCTTCGGTGTCACGGTCTACGGGGACGACATGGAGACCCTGACCGGACTGGCCGGACGGGTGGAAGAGATCCTCGCCGGAGAACCGGGGATCTCGAATGTCGTAAACAACACGAAGATCAAGGTCCCGGAGATCCATGTCCGGATCGAACCCCGCCGTCTCGAACAGTACGGAGTCAGCACCGGTCCTCTGCTGGACACGATCCGGGCCGCCCGCTTCGGCATAGAGGGAACACGGATCATCCGGCAGAAGGAGGTGGTCTCCGTAAGGGTCCGGATCAGGACGCACGGTCCGCTGGATCTCCGGAAACTCCGGGATCTGCCGGTCGGAACCGCCGGCGGCGGCTGGGTCCCGCTGAAACGACTCGCGGAGATCACCATCGACCACGCCCCGGCCGCCGTCACACGACTGAACGGCCGCCGGGAGATCACCCTCGTCGCCGAGGTGGAGGGGAACATCCCCGCTGCGGTCCGGCGGCTGCGCAAACGGTTCCGCTCCATCCCCCTGCCGGAAGGGTACAGCATCGGCTTCACGGGACAGTACCGGGTACTCATGAAAACGATGCACGACATCATCCTGGCGCTTGTCACGGCGGTTCTCCTTATCTACCTCATCATGGTCATGCAGTTCAAGTCATGGCTCCAGCCGCTGATCATCCTTGCGGCCGTTCCCCTGTCGCTGGCCGGCGCGCTGGCCGCGGTCTTTCTCACGGGACACGCAATCGACCTGTCCGTCGGCATGGGGGCCCTCACGCTGGCAGGGATAGCCGTCAACAACGGCATTCTCCTGATCGACACCGCCAACCGGGAAGCGGCCTCGGGCAAGGATATGGCCGGGGCCATCATCGCTGCCGCCTCCGTGCGTCTCCGGCCGATCCTCCTGACGAGCCTGACCACCATCGCCGCGCTGCTCCCCTCCGCGGCCGGTCTCTCCGCCGGTTCCAGAATCTTTCAACCCTTCGCGGTCTCGGTGATCGGCGGGCTGATCACCGCCACATTCGGCACACTCGTCGTGATCCCCACGCTGGCACTTTCCCGAAAACTCGTTCCGGATGCCCCGACGAAAAATCATCAGGTTGCAGATTGACAAATCTGATGTTCTTTGTTATATTTCATTGCAGTAGCGAGCGGAAAAAATGGCTGTGACACAGGGACACAACAAAACGTTTCGCAAGGCACTGACGTGGGTCTGCATTTTCTTTCTTATTCAGACCCTGCCTGCTCTCCTTGGAATGTCTTTTCCGGGAGAAATGGGTGTAGGTGCGGTTTCTGCAGCCGTCTTCGGCGAGAGAAGATCAGCACCGGAATCCTTACTTTCCTCTTCCCGACTTTCGGACTCGGCACAAGATTTTTCGGCCTTTACGCTCTTGCAGTTTCCTCTTCTGCATGATCAGGCCGCCAGACCGTCGGCTCTTTCGGGAGACGCAGAGATTCCCTTTCCCTCAAGGGACCCGGATAATCTGGATGATCTTCCGACCTCTGCCAGAACACATCGGGCTTTCCGGACTTTCCCCGGGGAAAAGACAAGCGCCCTTCCGACGTTGTTTTGTATATCCGCCCGTTCCAATGCAATCTTTCTTTTTAATCAGGCCTTTCGAATTTAAAATCTCCCTGCCGGATCCATATCTTCCATTTTCCCTCTTCCTGTACCGGCCGTCAGGCCCTTTTCCGGCAAAGACGGTTGAGGACCAAGTGGACGCAACCGGGGTTGAGTAACCTTTTCTGAAAAGAACCGATCCCTGTCGGCAAGTCAAACAGGAAGCGCTTTACAGATCCGAACAACAACGGGAGGAATATAAAATGAATCGACGCATAATGGTCGTGGATGACGATCCCGGCATCCTGCTGAGTACAACTTTTTTCCTCAAGCAGGCCGGATTTGAAGTATCTCAGGCCGCCAACGGACGGGAGGCACTCCGGAAACTTCTCGGAGCACAGCGGAGAAGAATTCCTTATGATCTTCTGATCACGGATAACCAGATGCCGGAGATGTCCGGTCGCGAACTGTTTCAGGAAATCCGACTCTACACCCGCTCACTGCCCGTCTTCGTGGTTTCCGGCCTGTGGGATGCGGGCTTTGCAAGAGAACTGGAAGCAGACGGCCGCGCCGCCTTTTTCCTGAAACCCGTCGATCTGGAAGAATTCGTTACAGGGGTGAAATTTCACATGGAAGGGTCCGGGCGAACCTGGAAGGATCTTTCATCACGACTGGTTTCATGAAATTCGGAATGCCGAATGAGTAGAGGACAAAAATTTTTCGACATCACCCACTGAAAAGGAGAACAACACCGTGGACGCAAAAGCACAGGAAGCCAACGCACGGCTGGAAGAGAAAACCCTGCTGGTCAAACGACTTGAAGGAGAAATCTCGAAGGTCCTCGTGGGCCAGCGTGACCTGCTGGACCGGCTCCTGATCGGGCTGCTGGCCGACGGGCATATCCTCGTGGAAGGGGTCCCCGGCCTGGCGAAGACCACCGCAGTCAAGACCCTGGCAGCGGCCATCCGGACGACCTTCCAGCGAATCCAGTTCACACCGGACCTCCTCCCGGCCGACCTGATCGGCACCCGGATCTACCTGCCGAAAACAGGCGAGTTCACCACCAAGAAAGGGCCTCTTTTCGCAAACATCATCCTGGCCGACGAGATCAACAGAGCGCCGGCAAAGGTGCAAAGCGCCCTTTTGGAGGCAATGCAGGAGCGGCAGGTCACCATCGGCGAAGAGACCTTTGCACTCCCCCGCCCCTTTCTGGTCATGGCCACACAGAATCCGATTGAACAGGAAGGAACCTATCCCCTGCCCGAAGCTCAGGTCGACCGGTTCATGTTGAAAATCACCATCACCTACCCCGGCCGGGAAGAGGAACGGGAGATTGTGAAACGCTTTGCCGGTCGGCCGGAATATACCGTCCAGCCCGTCCTAACCCCCGAGGAGATTCTCGACCTGAAGGAGGCCACCACGAAGATTTACCTCGATGAACGGCTCTCCGACTACATCGTCGACCTCGTCCAGGCAACGAGGAACCCCGGGGATCATGGTCTCCCCCTCGGTTCCATGATTCAGTACGGGGCCTCCCCCCGTGCCTCGATCTACCTGAACCTCGCCGCCCGTGCTCACGCCTTCCTCCGGGGACGGGGGTATGCAACACCCGAGGACATCAAGTCCGTCGCTCACGACGTGCTCCGCCACAGGGTCATCCTCTCCTACGAGGCCGAGGCGGAAGAGATGACCCCGGATGAAGTAATTCAGCAAATTCTGGACAAAGTTGAAGTCCCTTAAGAACCGTTACTCCTTCTCTTCTGAACAGCCGGCAGTCAGGGAGGTTGCGATGTCTCTCGATGCGGAAACCATCCGGAAGATCCGGAAGATTCACATCATCACCAATTACCTTGTCAATGACATTATGACAGGAGAATACCATTCCGCCTTCAAGGGATTAGGGATGGAGTTTGCCGAGGTCCGGGAATACCAGCCGGGAGACGACATTCGAACCATTGACTGGAACGTGACGGCCCGGACGGGCCGCCCCTTCGTCAAATCCTTCCAGGAGGAACGGGAACTGACGGTCATGCTCTTAGTGGACATCTCCGCCTCAGGTTCCTTCGGAACCTTCCGGACGAAGAATGAAGTCGCCGCCGAGATCGCCGCAACGCTCTCCTTTTCGGCCATCAAGAACCAGGACAAGGTGGGTCTTCTCCTCTTTACCGACCGCGTGGAGAAATACATCCCCCCTCGGAAGGGACGGAGCCATGTCTGGCGCGTCATTGAAGAAGTCCTCGAGTACCGCCCGGAGTACCGGGGAACCGATCTTTCGGCGCCCCTGGAATATATCAACCGGGTCCTGAACCGTAAGACAATCTGCTTCCTCCTCTCAGACTTTCTCGCCGCCGGTTTTGAACGCCCCCTCCGGGTCGCCTGCCGACGGCACGATATGATTGCCGTCACCCTGACCGACCCGCGGGAAACGGTCCTCCCCGCCGTGGGTTACCTGAAACTGCTGGACGCAGAAACGGGTGAGATCCTCATCGTGAACACCCGGGATCCCGAAACAAGGCGGACCTACACCGACCGGTGGCGGGCAGCGCGGGAAAAAACGGTGAAGATCTTTCGTTCCCTCGGGATCGACCACATCGAGATCCGCACCGACCGTCCCTATGTAGAAGATATCATGCGATTCTTCCGTCTCCGGGAAAAACGGAGGACAAGGATAAAATGAAGAACCTGCTGTCGGACATTCCGATTCGGCGGCTCTTCCTGCTGCTGGTTCTCCTGCTAATAACAACAGCAGCCGGATCGCCGGCGGAAACCGATGCTCCCCGGACTCCTTCCGCCCCGGTCACGCTAAAAGCCCGCCTCTCTCCCGAAGAGGCGACCATCGGCGACCGGATTGCTTATTCCCTGACCCTCACCCGCGCGCACAAGGTTCTGATGGAATTGCCGGAGCCTCCCCGTTCCATAGACGGGGTCACTCTCCTCAAGGTCGAGAAAAAGGCGCCGAAGAAGGAGGGGGACCGGATCGTCGAAAGCAGAAGTTACCTCTACCGCGTTGACCGGACGGGGACGATCGTATTCCCTGCACTGAAAGGAACCTGTCTTTCCGACGGCAAGGAAATCACCGTGGCAACCCGGGCGCTGACCCTGACGGTCCGCTCCCTGCTGCCGGCAAAGATGAAGGACATCCACGAGATCAAGCCGCTTGAACCGGCGGGGTTCTATCTTCCCATCCCTTTTCTCATCGCAGCAGGCCTTCTCCTCCTCGCCCTCCTCGTTGTCGTCTTCCTGAGGCAGCGGCGAAAGAAACGGGCCGATCTTCCCTTCGTCGAAGCGGTCCGCTCTCCCCGAGAAGAGGCGGAAGAGGCGTTGAACAAACTGGCAGCTTCAGGCCTGATCGAGAAGGGGGAATTTAAAAAATACTGTTTCCGCCTCTCAGAGATCTTTCGGCGATACCTGGAACGAAGGTTCCGATTTCCCGCCGTGGAGTCAACCTCCGAGGAGATCCGGCACAACCTGAACACCCTCCCTGCGGAAGAGAAGTTAAAAGAAGAGGTGCGTCTTTTTCTCCGCAACACAGACCGGGTAAAATACGCCGGCCATCAGGCGGAGCGGGAAGAGATCGACGGGGAAACGGAACGGGTCCGAACCTTTGTGGCCCTCACATCGCAGGAAGGGACTTCGGAGAAGGAGGCAGAGCATGTGGCGTTTTGACGATCCCTGGAATCTGATTCTCCTCCTGATCATCCCCATCCGGATCTTTTTCCATCAGCGACGGCAGAGGGGAGCACTCCTTTTCTCCGGTCTGCAGACCGCCAAATCTCTCCCCCGGACGGGGACGGTTTCCGCCTCATGGGGGCCTTTGCTGCTGCGATCGGCTGCTCTGCTTTTTCTGATCGTCGCCCTCGCCCGGCCCCAGTCGGGTCGAACCACCACGGAGGTCCTGACCAAGGGGATCGACATCATGCTCACCCTCGACACCTCGGGGAGCATGAAGGCCCTCGATTTCGAAATTAAAGGAAAACGGATCAACCGTCTCGCCGTGGTCAAAAAGGTCGTGGCAAAATTCATCAAAGGAAGAGAACATGACCGGATGGGAATGGTGGTCTTTGCCGGGAATGCCTACACCCAGTGTCCTCTGACCCTCGACCGGGGCGTTCTTCTGACCCTCCTCGACCGCGTCGAGATCGGACCGGCCGGGGACGGGACGGCCATCGGATCCGCCCTGGCCACGGCGGTCAAACGACTCAAGGACTCAAAGGCAAAATCGAAGGTGGTGATCCTCCTCACCGACGGCCGGAACAACACCGGAAAGATCGATCCCGAGACGGCAGCCGAACTGGCCAAAAACTACAACATCAAGGTCTACTGCATCGGCGCGGGCACGAAAGGCCCGGCCCCTTTCCTGGTCGATTCCTTCTTCGGGAAACGCTATGTCTATCAGAATGTGGACATCGACGAGAAAACCCTGAAAATGATCGCCGCAACCACAGGGGGCCGGTACTTCCGGGCCACCGATACCAAGGGACTTGAGGCAATCTACAAAAAGATCGACAGTATGGAGAAAACGAAGGTGAAGGTCAAGGAATACAGCGAATATACGGAGGAGTTCGCCTGGTTCCTGATCCCGGGACTTTTCTTTCTGGGACTCGAGGTCGTACTGGAAAACACATTTTGGAGGAAGATCCCCTGATCTTTTTCCCGCTTCCATCTTTCGATGGGATCGGGAAAAAAGATATGTACATCCCCCCTTTTCCAAAGGGGAGAAGAGAATCAGGGACACCAAAAAACCTCTACTCCTTATAACCTCCCCCTTTTGAAGGGGGATTGAAAGAGAGAAAAAAACCGATGCATTTTAAAAACGCACAACTCCTGCTCCTCCTGTGGCTCGTTCCCCTCTTGGGGCTCTTCTATCTCTGGTCCTTCAAGAGTCGGGACCGGTGCCTTCGGACCTTCTGCAATAATCCCGCCCTGCTGCCCCGCCTCCTGCACGGCGTCCACCGGAAGCGGCAGCGGATGAAGGCGGCCCTTATCGTCGTCGCTATTGCACTCTCCATCGTAGCCTTGGCACGCCCACGCTGGGGATTCCGGTGGGAAGAGATCAGGCGACGGGGTGTCGATATCGTCGTAGCCCTCGACGTCTCACAGAGCATGAT
Organism: Deltaproteobacteria bacterium; assembly: GCA_013151235.1. Taxonomy (NCBI): domain Bacteria; kingdom Pseudomonadati; phylum Myxococcota; class Myxococcia; species Deltaproteobacteria bacterium. Next base: position 53,860 of record JAADIO010000035.1, read on the forward strand.
GGCGACCGACGTCGATCCGAACCGCCTGGAACGGGCAAAACGGAAGATTCAGGACCTTCTGACCATGCTCAGGGGAGACCGAATCGGGCTGGTCGCCTTTGCCGGGAGCAGTTTCATTCAGTGCCCCCTGACCCTCGACTACGGCGCCTTCCGGATCTTCCTCGATGGGCTCTCCCCGGACCTGATCCCCGTACCGGGTACGGCTGTCGCCCGGGCCATCGAGACTTCCCTGACCGCCTTCGATCCGAAACTCAGGACTTCCAAAGCCATCATCCTGATCACCGACGGCGAAGATCACGGCGGCAATCCCCTCAGCGCTGCGAAGAAAGCGAAGGAAGCCGGGGTGAAAATTTTTACCATCGGCATCGGCAAACGGGAAGGCGCCCCGATTCCCCTGGCCGGTCCCGGCGGGGGATTTAAGAAGGATCATTCCGGCAATCTCATCCTGACCCGTCTTGATGAGGAAACCCTGAAAAAGATCGCCTTGACAACGGGCGGTGCCTACGTTCATTCTGTCACGGGTGATATGGACCTGCAGTCGATTTATCTGAAGGGGATCCGAATGGGAATGAAACAGACCGAATTGGCGACCCGTCGTAAGAAACGATGGACGGAGCGATTTGAATGGCCCCTCATGGCGGCGGTTTTTCTCCTGATCGCAGAGGGGTTTCTCCGGGAAGGGGGACGGGAGGAGGCATGATCCGGCATTTTCTGGTAATCTTTGGCTGTCTGAGTACCCTGCTTCTCACCGGGCACTCCCTCTGGGCCGCATCCCCCACCCGGGCGATGAAAGAGGGGATACGGGCCTATCACGCGAAAAAATACAAAGAGGCTCTCACCCACTTTGAAGCAGCGGAAGTCGAAGCACCGGACGATCCGAAGATCCGCTACAATGCCGCTGCCGCCCGATACCGCACCGGTGACTTTGCATCCGCAGCAAAAGAATTCGGACAAGTCCTTTCGAAAACCGAAGACCCGAAACTCCGGGCAAAGGCCTACTACAACCTCGGCAACACGGCCTTCCGAGAAAAAGACCTGAAGGCCTCCTCCGGATTCTATCGTAAAGCACTCTCCATTGACCCTGAAGACCGTCAGGCCAAGGAAAATCTCGAGTTCGTCCTGAAAGCGATCAAACAGCAGAAGCAGCAGAAACGGAAGCAGAATGGGAAAACAACCAAGAATCAGGCAAAACCGAAAGAAGATCAAAAAACAGAACCGACACAAGAGACACGGAATTCCGCGCAGAAAGAAGGAACGGGGAAAAAATCACCGCAACCAACAACCGGGAAGAACAAGGAACAAAAACCTCCGGAAGGGAAAATTCATGAAACCGGAGGGGGAAAAAAGAAGGGGCTGAAAGGGACCGGGACCAACGCTCGTCCGGACCATCCCGTTGAGGGGCATCCCCTCTCCCCGGAGGAGGCGGAACGGCTGCTCAATTCCCTGAGTGATGATCAACGGGCCTACTTCCGGAAGCAGGCGGCACGGGAAGCCCCCAACAGGAAAAACGTCGTGGAAGACTGGTAAGCATGAAAGAAAACGATTTCAAAAAGATGGGGGAAATTTTACTCCTCATGGTGTCGCTTCTGCTCCTCTATCAACCGGCGCAAGCCGGGGAGCTCTCCGTCACGGCCGGCGTCGACCGGAACAGGATCACCCTGGAAGACATGGTTCGTCTGACCATCAGCGTCTCGGGGAGCCGCAAAACGCCTGAACCGGAGCTGCCCGACCTGCCCGACTTTGAGATTGCTTCCCGGGGGCGTTCCTCCCAGGTTCAGATCATCAACGGGTCCTACTCCTCCCGGATGGATTATACCTATCTTCTTGCACCGCAAAAAACGGGGAGACTCACCATCGGACCGGCGATCATCCGTTTTCAAGGAGAAATCTATCGAACCGATCCGATTACAATCCGTGTTGAAAAGACCCGCCAGTCGGAAACCGAGAACCGAGATCTTTTTATCACCACGGAAGTCGATACCGCCAAACCTTACGTGGGGCAACAGGTAATCTATACCTTCCGCTTCTTCCGCCGGGTCCAGGTGGACAACGCGTCCCTGGAAAAATTGGATTTCAACGGTCTTCAGGTGGAAGACCTCGGCAAGGAAAAATCCTACACAACGGTTAAAAATGGAATCCGTTACCAGGTCACGGAGTTTCGCAGGATTCTTTATCCCGTCCATGCAGGGTCCTTGACCCTTCCGACCGCAACGCTAAAGTGCGATATTCCTTATGGACAGCCCAGTCCCTACGATATTTTCAATTTCGGCACGGAACGTTCCCGAACGAAGATTCTCCGGTCGAAACCAATCACCCTTCAGGTCCGTCCCCTGCCGGAACAGGGGAAACCGAAAAACTTTTCCGGGCTGGTCGGTAACTTCAGTCTGATTGCCCAATTAGGGAAAGAAGAGATTGAGGAAGGAGGATCGGCAACGCTGACCATGACGGTGATGGGAACGGGAGATCTTACCGGTGCACCGAGACCCAAGATCGAAGGCCTGCAGCATTTCAAAACTTATGATGATCAACCGACCCTCACCCGGGAGACCCGTCAGGACCGGGTCCTTTCCCGGAAGGTCTTTAAAACCGCTCTCGTTCCGATGGAACCGGGGACGATCACCATCCCAGGCGTCTCGATTTCCTTCTTCAACCCCGATGCCGGACAGTACCAGAAACGGAAAGCCGGCCCCTTTATCCTGAAAGTCCGACCGGCTGCGACGAAGGAGGAAATCAACCTGACCGATGCGACCCCGGCGGTGCCCATCCGGAAAGGGATCAAAATCGTCGGTCGGGACATCCTCCCAATCGTCACCGGCCTCGACACCTTCAAAGACCGCTCGTTTTCCCTGACCTCTCCGGGAGTGATGGGTCTCTGTTTTATCCCCCCCTTTGCGTTTCTCGTCATTTTCCGAATCAAGCGGGAACAAGAGCGGCGAACCACGGATATCGGCTATGCCCGGAGCAAGCGGGCCTGGAGCCATTTTGAAGCAGGTATCAAGGAAGCCCGGACCTTGATCCGTCAGGGTAATTCCCGAAAGCTTCATGCCCATCTCGCCCGAACCCTCCAGTCCTATCTCGGTGCCAAGATGAATCTTGCCGGAGAGGCCCGGACGCCGGCCGAGCTGAAGGAGGCCCTGGCCTCCCGCCTGAACGATCCGTCCCTGCCGGAGGAGATTCATCGGCTGCTGCGGGAACTGGAGTACCGGCAGTTTGCACCTGAAAAAGAGGGGAGCCACGATGGCACATCCGACCTTGATCGGGTCGTAAAGGTTTGCAAAAAGGTGGAGAAAAAACTATGAAGAAGATTCCTTTCCTGCTGATCCTTCTCCTGCCCCTTCTGCTGCTGACTCCGCAGACGGCAAGTCCGGAGCATAAAAACGCACTCGCCCTCTTTCTCAAGGCAAACGAATCCTATCAGAAAGGCGATTACGAATCGGCCCGGGATCTCTATACCCGAATTCTCGATCAGGGGATACGGAATGGGATTCTTTACTATAACCTGGGAAACACCTATTACCGGCTGGGCCGGACCGGCAAAGCTATCGAGAACTACCTTTCGGCCAGGGAATGGATCCCGCGATCGGAAGACCTGGAGGCCAACCTCCGCTACGCCCGGGAAGAACGGAAAGACCGGATCGAAGCGACGGGCGGCATACTGCGGGAACTCTTCTTCTGGTATTACCGGATGTCGTTTCCGGAAATGGTCCGGATCTTTCTCTTGAGCAACGTAATTTTCTGGGGCACCGCAGCCGGCCGTCTCTTTTCCCGGCGGCCCTTTCTCCGGGGGCTTCTCTACATTTCACTCCTGTTCGGGCTGACCATGGGAATCACGGCGGCGACCCGTTACCTCCAGACCCGGCTGCACCGACCGGCCGTCATCATCGTGCCGAAGGCATCGGTACGATCCGGAATGGACCCGGAGAGTACCACCCTCTTCGTCCTTCATGACGGTGCAGAGGGATGGATCGACCGAACCCGGGACGGCTGGGTCCTCTTCCGCCTCCCCTCCGGAAAAGAAGGATGGCTGAAAAAGGCCCAGGTCGGCAAGGCCGCCTTGCCTTACATGACAGAGAAAAAGTCAGGCTCATCATCCTTCTCGGAATCCGTACCTTCCCAACAAGGTGCGCTGCCCCACCGTCAACGGGTATAAAGTTCCTGCTCTGGATCTCATGCGGATCAGGACAGGGGGAAACTGAAACAAACAACGTTAACGCTCCGCCTCCAGTGCATGGGAAACCGCTTCACTGAGTGTCGCTAATTGATAGGGCTTGGCGGCCACGGAGGCAAAACCATAGCTTCTGTAATCGGCCATGATCGGGTCGTCTGCATACCCGCTGGAAACAATCGCCTTAATCTGCGGATCAATATTCAGGAGTTTCCCAATTACCTCCTTCCCTCCCATTCCACCCGGAATGGTTAGATCCAGGATGGCAACCCTGAAAGGATCTCCACTCTCAAAGGCCTTTGAATAAAGTTCGATCGCCTCTTCTCCATCTTTGGCCCCTTCGACCCGGTAACCAAGATGCTTCAAAATCTCACCGGCGACTCTCCGGATGGACGGTTCGTCATCCATGACCAGGATACGGCCCGTCCCGCGAAGCGGGGCAAGTCTTTCTTCTTCGGCCTTCTCCGGAACATTGGAAGAAGCCGGGAGGTAAATGGAAAAGGTGGATCCATGCCCCGGGCTGGAGTAAACGGAGAGATGCCCCTTGTGTCGCTGGATGATGGAATAGCTTCCGGCCAGACCCAACCCACTCCCCTTCTGCTTTGTTGTAAAATAGGGATCAAAAACCCGTTGTTGATATTCCATGGGAATACCGGTCCCCTCATCGGTCACATCGATCCGGACATAGTCCCCCTCGGGCAAAGGAACATGCTTTCCGTGGGAGAGGCGGACATTCTTGCAGGAAATTCGGAGCACCCCGCCGTCGGGCATTGCCTGCTCTGCATTGAGTACCAGATTATGAATTACCTGGCCGATCTGGCCTTCATCGATCTCCACGGCGGCAAGTCCCCCGGGGAACGACATCTCGGAACGTACGTTGGACCCCCGTAAGGCAAAGGCTGTCGATTCCCGAACCACCTTTTCAACCGTTGTCGTTCGGATGACCGGCGCACCTCCTTTCGCAAAGGTCAACAACTGCTGCGTCAGCTCCCGGGCACGCAATGTCGCCTTTTCCGCGTCCATGATCAACCCCTTCACATGCTCATCCGTGGAAGACTGATACTGTGCGAGGGAAAGATTCCCGAGGATCACCGTAAGAAGGTTGTTGAAGTCGTGGGCCAATCCTCCGGCCAGAAGGCCCAGGGATTCAAGTTTCTCCTGTTTCAACAGCTCCTGCTCCATCTTTTTGCGGAGAGTAATGTCCCGGATAATTCCCTGAATATAATCCCTGCCCTTCAGACGAAGACGTTGCAGATTAATCTCCGCATCAAAAAGACCACCATCCAGACGTCGGTGCCGCCATTCGAATACCGGACAATCACCTGCCAGTGCGGCCCGGATCATTGTTTTGCTCTTTTCTCTGGATGAAACTCCATCCGGTTGGATACCGGGAGAAAGGTCATCCGGCCGTTTTCCGACAATCTCCTCACGCACCGCACCAAAAAGTTCCAGCACCCTCGGATTGCAATCAATGATCGTAGGTTCCCCCCCTTCCAACTGAAGAAGGAGTACACCGTCCGCTGCACTATCGAAAAGGGCTCGGAACTTTTCTTCCGACTCCTTAAGGGCATGGTCCGACCGGGTCCGTTCGTCGATTTCCTTTTGTAACTGTTGGTTTACACGGCTCAGATTTCCAAGATATCGTTCCCGCTGCACATACCGCCGTGCCACCAATATAAGTAAAACGGAAACAAATCCCGTACAAAGGAGTCCGGAGAACAATGCAGCCCGTGCCTCATAGGGATGAAACGTAGCAAGCAAGGCGGGCGCAGGATAAGCAACAAGGTCCCATCTGCGTCCCGGCACGGAGAGCGGAGTTCGTCGGAACAACTTTTTGAGCAGGACCGGAAGGCCGCCGGGCCGGAGGGAACCCTTCGACTCTTTTCGCGTCCGGGAGGCATGGGTGTAAAGAATCGTCTTGCCGCCCCCTTCTTCGACTTCGATAATTTTATAATTAACACCCAGTTTCTCCGTCCCCCGCAAGACCTCTTCAAAAACATCACCGAGCTGAAAAACACCCAGGGCAAAACCTTTCAGATTTTTTCGCTGCGCCTCATTCCCTGCATGGGAAGGCGTGGATGCATAGAGCGGCTGTATCGCGAAAAACCCGTTATGCTCACCAAAATTCGTGAGAGGGGTGCGAGTGACAATCGTCATCCGGCCACGATCCCGTGCGGCAACCAGAGAGGCCGCAATCACCGGATCCGAAGCCAGGTCGAAGCCGATCATCTTCTCGTGTATTGCGGAAGGTTCAACCCTGACCAGCGGATCGTACGAGGAGCGGGATCCGGCGGAAATGATTTTTCGACCTGGCCCCCTCTCCGTAATCCGGAAGGTCGGGCCTTCCTCTGTCCGGAATGCCGCCTCAAATGCTCTCCGGTCGGGACCGGAAACCGGCTGCACCCACCCCAGGGCATGGATTCCGGGATGGTCTGCAAGGTAACCGCTCACGAATTTCCGGAATTCATTTTTGGTTACATCGACGGAGGAAGCATAAAAATCGGCAATTTCCTCAACCCTTGCCAACGAATGATTGAACCCTTCCTGAAGGTCCCGGGCATGTGTCTCCGCCCGGAGTTGGAATTCCGCGGCAAAAAGCCGGACCTGCCACTCCATGACCTTGTGATAGAGCACAAAGGACAAAACAATCCCGATCACACTGTTTACAATGACCAGAAACGTCCAGCGGGAAAAAGAGGAGACTTTCGGTTTCGTGAAAACTTGAGCCCTGGGCGCCATTTCCCCCTCCCCTCATCCTTACTCAAGAAGGTTCATTTATGGTAAAAAGTGTAACGGTCTCAGGATGCTTCTGCTTTTCCACAGGAGAAGACGAGAGGAGTGTAAAACCGGAGAAAGAAAAAAAACTATTCCTCTTTTGCCGCCGCTTTCCGCCGGGGCCGCCTTTTCCCCTTTGGTTTTTTTGTATGGGAGCCGTTATCGTCGATCTCATTTTTCTTTTCCACTATGCCGGGATGCTCAACCTGTTTCTCCGTCTTCTCTGCTTTCTTCTCAATAAAATTGAGCCGGTAGAGATGATGATACAGGTCCGGTTTCCCTTTGAGATGAATTCTTACCTTGTGTGACATCTCCATATTGACAATCTCGCTCCGTTTTCCGTTCAGCAGGAACTCGGCAAGATCCATGGAGACCTCCCCCTCCACAGCGGAAACATTTCCCTTGGCCACATGCATCTGTATGGTCCGGAGGATCGTCAAGGCAATCGACTCCAGGGACCGTACACGACCCGTTCCTCCACATCGATCACAAGGTAGATAGGTCCCTTCCTCAACCGGGGCATGAATTCGCTGACGGGAAATCGAGAGCAGACCGAAACGGGAGATCGTGGAGATCTCGGTCTTGGCCTTTTCCCCTTTCATGCAGGCCTTGATGCATTTCACAACTTCCTGTTGATGTTTCTTGTTCAGCATATCGATAAAATCAACAACGATCAAACCGCCCAGATCGCGAAGACGCAACTGCCGTGACACTTCTTCGGCCGCTTCCATATTGGTATGAAAAGCGGTTTCCTCGATCCCTTTGGCCCGCATTGATTTTCCTGAATTTACATCGATCGAAACCAGCGCCTCCGTCGGTTCGATCACAATCGAGCCGCCCGATTTCAAGGGAACTTTCCGCTCGTAGATCCGCTCAATCTGTTCCTCCAGATTATGCTTGGCAAAAATCGGTTTAGCCCCCTGGTAAAGTTTCACTCGATTTCGGTAACGGGGCATGATCTGTTTAAAAAAGGTCGTCGTCTTTTTATAGACCTCCAGGTTGTCGATCAGAATCTCCTTGATCTCCGTCGTAAAATAATCCCGAATGGAACGGATCACAAGGTCCGATTCCCGGTAGACCAGTGATGGGATCTCCTGTTCCGTCGCATCATGGAGGATCCGATCCCAAACCTTGAGAAGAAACTTCATTTCACGGGCCAGAACGGTCTTGGGCATTCCCAACCCGGCGGTCCGAATGATCACCCCGAACCCCTCAGGGACCTTCAGATCTTTCAGAATCTTTTTCATCGCTGACCGCTCTTCATCATCCTCGATCTTCCGGGAGACCCCACCACTCTTGCTCCCCGGCATGACAACCAGAAAACGGCCGGGAAGAGAGAGATACGTCGTCATGTAGGCCCCTTTTTGATCTCGTTCCTCCCGGACCACCTGGATCAGGACCTCCATTCCCTTCTCGATCACATCCTGAATGCGCGGCCTACCCTTGGCGTTTTTCCGGCCTTTATAATAGGAATGATGAATCTCCCGAAAAGGAAGAAATCCATTTTTGCGTTCCCCATACTCGACAAAGGCCACCTGGAGACTCGGTTCCACCCGCACCACCGTCCCTTTGTAGATATTGCCTTTATGCCGTTCGGCGGCGGCCGTCTCGACCCCCAACTCTTCCAGAACGCCATTGTCTACAATCGCAACACGGCTTTCTTCCGCGTGAATCGCGTTGATCAACATCTGTTTTGCCATCGTTTCTCCCGATACCTCACAGGGAACCCCTTCACCGGGGATTCATTCTACTTCAAATAAGCCTTCTGAATATGGATCGGTTTCAGGGGGTTGTCTCTTCGATCCCTGGGAGCCTGGACGATCTTGTCCACCACGTCCATCCCCTCCACCACTTTTCCGAAGACCGTGTATTTGCCGTCCAGGTAAGCCGCCCGGGCTACGCAGATAAAAAACTGGGAACCGGCACTGTTTGGATCCTGTCTCCTCGCCATCGAAAGGGTCCCTCGTACATGATGGTGAGCATTGAATTCCGCCGGGATGGTATAACCCGGTCCGCCCATTCCATCATTGTTGCGGTTATGATCCTTCGTATTGGGATCTCCGCCCTGAATCATGAAACCGGGGATCACCCGGTGGAAATAGGTCCCGTCATAGAAACCCTCCCTGATCAACTTCTTGAAATTTTTAACCGTCTTCGGCGCGTCCTCGGGATAAAAAGAGAGTACGATTTTCCCCGCATCCGTCTCGAGAACAGCCAGGGTATCCTTTTTCTGTTTGGCCGCAAAACCCTGTCCCGAGAGCAGGGAGAAAATAACAACCAATGAAACCATGACGGAATAGACTTTCCATTTCATTTTTTCTTCTCCTTTTCGGCGCCGCCGGTTTTCAGGAACTCTTGCAAGCACTCCCAAACTTGATCTTTCCCGTTGGAATCAGCAGCCGAAAAGAGTACCAGCGGTTCCTCCTTCGGGATGCCGAGACCGAAGCGAATCATCGAAGCCTGTTTGAAATTCTTCTGCCGGGAGAGTTTATCCGATTTGGTGGCTACAGTCAATACAGGGATCCGATGATAGAGCAGATATTCCCGCATGACCTTGTCCGAAGCGGCAGGTGGGTGCCGTACATCAACAATATGAACGACAGCGGCCAGAAGAGGATTCCGTTCCAGGTAACGCTCCACCATCGGCCCGAACCCCTGCCGGACGGACGCCGGCACTTTTGCAAAGCCGTACCCCGGCAGATCGACAAAATGAAAGGTTCCATTAATCCGGAAAAAATTGATAGTCTGAGTCCGGCCGGGCCGGGAACTGGTCTTGACGAGCCGTTTCCGGTTCAACAGTGTGTTGATAAGAGAGGATTTCCCCACATTGGAACGTCCGGCAAAGGCAATCTGCGGAATCTTCTGCGGTGGATAGTCTTTCTTGTGTACTGCGGAGACAACAAACTCGGCGGCATGAATCTTCAGGCGGACTCCTTCTGCTCATAAATGAGCAACGGCTGTTCCTCCCCCTTGACCGCCTCTTCGGAGACGACACATTCCTTGACATTCACCTGAGAAGGAAGATCGTACATCACGTCAAGCATGACATTTTCCAGGACCGCCTTCAATCCCCTGGCACCGGTCTTCCGTTTCTGGGCGATTCCGGCAACGGCCGTCAGGGCTTCATCGGAAAACTTCAGGGAGACTCCTTCAAACTCGAAGAATTTCTGGTACTGCTTGACCAATGCATTCTTCGGTTCGGTCAGAATCCGGACGAGGGCGGACTCGTCCAGTTCATCCAGGGCGGCATAGACGGGAAAACGGCCGACGAATTCAGGGATCAGACCATTCTTCAGGAGGTCTTGCGGCTCCACCTGGCACAGAATTTCTCCGATCGGTTTCTCTTTCCGGCTTTCCACCTTCGCCCCGAAGCCCATCGATTTCTCGCCGATCCGGTTCTCAATCACCTTATCAAGTCCCACAAAGGCACCGCCGCAGACAAAGAGAATATTGGTCGTGTCGACCTGGAGGAATTCCTGATGGGGGTGTTTCCGTCCTCCCTGGGGGGGGACATTCGCCGTCGTCCCTTCAATGATCTTCAGGAGGGCCTGCTGAACCCCCTCTCCGGAGACATCCCGGGTAATTGAGGGATTCTCCGTCTTCCGGGCAATCTTATCGATCTCATCGATATAGATAATCCCCTGCTGCGCACGTTCCACATCGTAGTCAGCACTCTGGAGGAGCTTCAGAATAATGTTTTCCACATCCTCTCCGACATAGCCCGCCTCCGTCAGGGTCGTGGCATCCACAATGGCAAAGGGGACATCGAGGATCCGGGCCAGGGTCTGGGCCAGAAGTGTTTTCCCACATCCGGTCGGACCGATGAGAAGGATATTGCTCTTCTGCAGTTCCACATCCCCAAGCTGTACCCTCGAAGCAAGCCGTTTGTAATGATTGTGTACGGCGACGGAAAGAATCTTTTTGGCCCGGGACTGACCGATCACGTAGTCATCGAGAATTCTTTTGATCAACCGGGGCTCCGGGATCTTCTCGAACTTATCCACCTTCTTGACCTGCTTGTCCTCCGCCAAGATCTCGTTACAGAGGTTGATACATTCATCACAGATATAGACGGTATGCCCGGCAATCAGCTTCTTGACATCTTCCTGACTCTTCCCACAGAAAGAACAGCGGAGGTTTTCCGAGCCCTTATTCTTTTTCATTCCATACTCCCCGACGGTCTAACTCGTTTTTGTCTCTTCTGCCGGATTGCGCTGCACGATCACTTCATCGATCAATCCGTACTCCCTGGCTTCCTTCCCGTCCATAAAATAATCCCGGTCCGTATCCTTCTGGACTTTCTTGATTGTCTGTCCCGTATGCCGGGAGAGGATCTCATTCAGGGTCTCCTTGACCTTGAGCATCTCCCGGGCATGAATCTCCACATCGGATGCCTGCCCCTGGAACCCGCCCAGGGGTTGGTGGATCATGACGCGGGCATGAGGAAGAGCATACCGTTTTCCTGCCTCACCGGCCGCAAGCAGAAGTGCCCCCATGCTGGCCGCCTGACCGATACAGATTGTGGAGACCTTCGGCTTGATGTACTGCATGGTATCATAGATGGCCAGACCGGAGGTCACAACCCCCCCCGGCGAGTTGATATAGAGGTTGATATCCTTGTCCGGATCATCGGCTTCCAGAAAAAGGAGCTGGGCAATAATCAGGTTGGAGACATAATCATCAATGGCTGTCCCCACAAAAACAATCCGGTCCTTCAGCAGGCGGGAGTAAATATCATAGGCACGCTCGCCTCGCGCAGTCTGTTCAACCACCATCGGGATCAGGGTCATTCCATCGCTCCTTTGGGAAATTCAAGAGAAGGAAAGATCATAAAAAAGGAGGGGAGTTTCGAGCTGTTTTATTCCTTTTCCTCGGGACTCCCCTTATCTGTAACTTTAGCATTTTCGAGCAGAAAGTCAAGAACCTTTTCGTCTAAAAGCCCCATGCGTAAGGGTTCAATGGAACCCATCTTAATATTGTAAAACTCCAGCAATGCTTCCTTGGTCATGGAATTTTTCATGGCCTCTTCTTCAAGGGCCGCTTCCATTTCCGCTTCCGAAAGGGTGATCCCTTCTTTCTCGGCAATCTTCTCACTGATCAGACTCCAGGTCACGTCCTGAAGCGCTTGTTTTTCCAGCCACATATCTTTTTCCGGCTCCAGGTCCGGCTCCGAGGTCCCTTCGAGAAGTCCGAATCGTTCCATCAGGGAATGTTTCTGACGAGCCACCATAACCTCCGGAACCTCCACCGGATTCCTCCGAATAATTTCCTCCTTCAGATTCTTACGAAGATCCTCTTTTCGTTTCATCTCTTCCTGTTCCCGGTATTTCTCCCGAATCTTCTCTTTCAGTTCATCCAGCGTTTCAAACTCTTCCCCCATATCTTTGGCAAACTCATCGTCCAGTTCCGGCAGCCGTTTCTCTTTAATATCCTTGACGGCAATCTTGAAAACCGCCTCCTTCCCGGAAATTTTTTCCTCTCCATAATCTTCGGGAAAGGTAAGCGTCAGCTCCTTTTCCTCCCCCTTTTTCATTCCGATGATGCCCTCTTCAAAGCCGGGGATCATTTTGCCGGTTCCCAGTTCCAGAAGATGGTTTTCAACCTTTCCTCCGGGAAAGGGTTCCCCGTCGATGGTCCCCTCGAAATCCGCTTCCACCACATCCCCCTTCGCCGCAGCGTGGGTTTCATCTTCGTAAGATGACAGTTCCGCATGCCCGTCACGCATCGTCTCCAAGACTCTTTTCACAACCCCATCCGCTTCTTCCACCTTCCGGTCAGGGACCGGAATACCGAGATAATCCCGGACATCAAATTCCGGCAGCACATAAACCGTTGCCTCAAAATGAAAAGGGTCGCCTTCCTTCAAATGAACACTCCGAATAACCGGCAGATCCACGGGCTGGATCTTCGCCTTCGTGACGGCCTTGTCAAAATAACTCGGCAAGAGCCGTTGCACAAGATCCTCTTCCACATCCCGGCCGAAACGTTGGCGAACCATCCGAATCGGAACCTTTCCCGCACGAAAGCCCGGAAGTTTCACTTTCTTTTGAAAGGTTCGATAGCTTTTTTCCAGAACCGTAGAAATTTCATCCGCCGAAACCTCTACCGTCAACTCTTTTTTGGTGGGACTTACATCTTCGAGCTTGTATGAAAAATCCCCTGCTTCCTCATTCACCATTCCGGTTTCCATCCTTTCCTCATGAACCGGAATCATCCGGTTCTGACCGATACGTATTTCCTCTTCGCGGGAGACCCCATGGATTCTCTTACGCCGACCTTCCTCTGCGTTCCCCAGCTACACCCGGACTGTCCATGTATGCAACTGGTGCGAGAGGGGGGACTCGAACCCCCAACCGCATTGCGGGCTAGATCCTAAATCTAGTGCGTATACCCGTTTCGCCACTCTCGCGAAAAAACACGGCAAGATCCCCGGTCGGCATCATGGTCTGTCCATCCGCATCCGCGATGCAATCAACCGCGAAGAATCATTGAAAATCGAAAGTTATTATAGACACTTTTTCCACACTGTCAACAAATTGTTTCCCTGTACACCCGGGAATCAGACAGGACGGAATTCCTCCCATATTCTTCCTTCCCCTCCAAAAAAAACTTGCCCGATTTCACCTGTGCCGGTTAAAATGAACTTATAAGGAAAGAGAGTTGCTCTGGAACAGATACCGGCCGACATCAATGATTTCACGGCAATCGGCAATGGCAGTCAATCAACGGAGGAGAGGAAACCATGGCGGAGAAACTCAACTGTTGGGAGATCAAGAAATGCGGCCGGGAAGAGGGAGGCGACAAAACAAACGAGATGGGTGTCTGTCCGGGGGCATCGGACAGTTTTAGTGACGGAATCAACGGCGGGAAAAACGGCGGCCGGATCTGCTGGGCCGTGGCCGGTACCTTCTGCGGCGGGAAGGTTCAGGGATCATATGCAGTTAAACATCTCTCCTGCATGACCTGCGAATTCTTCAAAAAAGTCGAAGCGGAGGAAGGGATCGGCAAGTTCAAAATTCTGCCCCCCCACCAGGTGTACCCCAAATAGTTTATGGATGGAAGAAAAGATCCGTTCCGCCCCCGGTCGGGCGAAAATCCGGAAAACCTTTTAATCCCTCAGCCGGAAACTTCACTGCGGCGTTCCCGCTGCCGACGAACCACCGTCCTCCGGTCGTAAAGCTTCCTGCTTGGCGTATAGAACCCGTTTTCAGAGTAGGTTCTTCGATCAATGCCGCTACGCCGGTCGACGCCGGATCTTCGGTCCAAACCTGTCCGCCGCTCCTTCATACCCCCTCCATATAAATAGCCTTCATCCGGAATCGTTTTTTTTAAAGATATCAGAGAATGACATTCTGTCAAGACGGATCAGAGGTTTTTTAATCTCCGCAGAGTCTCTTCCGGTCCCGCCATCAGCAGCAGATCCTCCCTTTCGATGACGGTATCCGGTTTCGGCATCACATCCGGCATATCCCCTCCCCTTCCATGCGTCTTCTCCGGTTTCTTTATCAGATAGACCTGTACGCCGTAACGCCGACGCAGGGCCAGCTCCTGCAGATTTTTCCCAACAAAAGAAGCGGGCGCCTTCATCTCGATCAAGGCAAAACCATTGGACAGGGTCTCCATCCCGTTGCCGCCGACTCGATCCATTCCCTCCCGGATCTCCGCCAGGGTATCCTGTTTGAAGATCTCACGGTTATAGGCCTCGATCACCTCCGTTTCCCGGACCCGCCCCAGGAGCCTGGTCGGGTCGCCGGCATCCAGGACGGGGATCTCCGCCAGGTCGGTTCTGCCGAAAAGGTGCATCGCCTGATCCAAGTTATCCCCGGGGTGAAGTACGGGAAACTCCGTGGAGATCAGGTCCTTTGCCACGAGCAAGTCCTTCAGGGCATCAACATCCCCCAAAATCATGGAAAGGTCTTTCAGATTGATCGTGCCGAGGAAGTGACGGTCCTTCCCGAAAACATAGAAAACCCCTTCCCGCGAATCGGCCATCTGGTGAACCAGTTGACGGAAAGGCAGATCTTCCTGAATCGGCTCGACCGTATCAATCACATCGCGGACATGCAGCTTTCGGAGGACATTCATCTCCTTCCCCTGAAAAATATTGATTCCCCGGAGCGCCAGTTTCAGGGTGTAGATCGATTCCTTCTCCAGTTTGTTGGCCACAAGCGAACTGACGATACAGCTGATCATGAGCGGCAGGATGATCTTATAATCATTGGTCAATTCGAAGATAATCAGGATCGCCGTAATTGGTGCATGCGTCGCCCCGGAGACCACGGCCCCCATGCCGACCAGGGCATAGGCCCCGGCCGCGGCGGTCATCGAGGGAAAGAAGGCATGGACGGCCGAACCGAAAAAACCGCCGGACATGGCCCCGATAAAGAGGGAGGGGGCGAAAATCCCGCCGGAACCGCCGGAACCGAGCGTAACCGACGTTGCGACCAGCTTCACGAAGATCAGGAGAAAAAGGAAATACCAGGTCAGCTGCCCATGAAGGGCGAGGTTGATCGTCTCATAGCCGACCCCGAAGATATGGGGAAAACCAATCGCGATCATTCCGATCATGATTCCGCCGACCGCCGGCTGAAGCGCCTCGTGGATCGGCATCCTTTCAAAGGCGGATTCGGAGTAATAAAGGACCCGGATAAAGGCGAGAGCAACAATTCCGCAGAAGAGTCCCATGCCGAAATAGAAGATTAATTCATAGGGACTGACGAGATGGTAGGGAGGAACTTCGAAAGCGGCAAAATCGCCGAGGTAGTGGCGGGAAACAACCGTGGCCATGACCGAGGAGATCACGATCGGGCTGAACCGGGTCAGTCCGAAATCGCCGAGAATGATCTCCACGGCAAAGAGCGCCCCGGCGATGGGGGCGTTGAATGCAGCGGCAATCCCCGCTGCGGCGCCGCAAGCCACGAAGGTCCGAAGGCGCCTCCCCGAGACCATGAACAACTGGCCGATGGTAGAACCAATACTGGAGCCGATCTGTACCACCGGCCCTTCCCTGCCGACGGAACCACCGGTCCCGATGGAAAGGGCCGAGGCCAGCGCCTTGATCAAAGCCACCCGGGGGCGGATCACACCATCCCGGATGACCACTGCCTCCATGACCTCCGGGACCCCGTGCCCCTTCGCCTCTTTGGCGAGATAGTAGATCAGGGGCCCCACGATCAGCCCGCCCGCCGCGGGAATCAGGATCTTTTCGTACCAAGGGAGTCCGGCCGCAAGATCGAGAATGTTTAAACCCGGCCCGAAAGAAACTTCCTGGAAGAACTTGATCATGAAACGGACGCCGATCGCCCCGAACCCCGCGAGGAGCCCGATCACGATCGCCACAAGGATCACGAAGGTGTGCTCCGTCATCTTCATCCGCTCCATGCGGAATGTCAGATAGCGCTTCCACGCCTGAAGCAGGCGTCCCCGGAGGGGAATTTTTTTGGCCGTGTCAACCTTCAAAGGCTCACCCGCGCAGAATCTCTTTTGAAGGGGAAAAATACAGGTCTCTTTTTTATCTTTGCAAAGTCACGTTGTGAAGTCAACAGAAACATAATGGAATAGACAAACAAAGGGATTTGCAGTATAAAATGGAATGCATACAGCGGCTGAAAAGTTTTGCTCACTTTCAGGAGGTTTCATGAAAAACTTCCTATGCGTCCTGATCCTCGCAGCAGGATTTCTGTTCCTGCCTGTTTCTGCGTTTTCCGATGAGAGCGTCGCCTACCACATCGAAATCGACGGTGTCATCAATCCCGTCGCTATGGACTTCATCAAAAAGGCCATCCTGAAGACCGAGAAGGAGCAGGCCGAATGCCTGATTCTGGAACTCGACACACCGGGCGGGTTGGGAGAATCGATGCGGGAGATCGTCAAAGCCATGTTAAGCGCCACAATCCCCGTGATCGTCTACGTGGCCCCCAACGGAGCGAGGGCCGCATCGGCGGGGGTCTTTATTACCCTGGCCGCCCATGTGGCCGCCATGGCGCCGGGAACTCATATCGGGGCCGCCCATCCCGTCAAGGCAGGCGGAGGATCGATGGGAAAAGAGATGGCACGGAAAGTGGAAAACGATTTTGCCGCCTATATCCGATCCCTGGCAGGACAGCACGGACGGAATGCGGAGTGGGCGGAAAAGGCGGTCCGGGAGAGCGTTTCCATTACGGCATCGGCCGCCCTGAAACTGAACGTCATCGATCTCATCGCGAAAGACCTTCCCGATCTGCTGACCAAGATCGACGGCCGGAAGATCACGGTCAACGGAAAGCCATATACGCTGGACACAAGAGGGATCAAGGTCCGCGAGATCCACCGGGGCATGCGGTACCACATCCTGGATACCCTCTCCAATCCGAACGTCGCCTACATCCTGATGATCCTCGGTTTCTACGGTCTCTTTTTCGAGATCGCCAATCCCGGCGCCATCCTTCCCGGCGTGGTCGGGGGGATCAGCCTGATCCTTGCCTTCTACGCATTCCAGTCCCTGCCGATCAACTACGCGGGACTTCTCCTGATTCTTCTTGCGCTCATCCTCTTCGTGGCGGAGGCACTGGTCATCAGTCACGGAGTTCTTGCAATCGGAGGGATTGTCGCCATGACCTTAGGTTCTTTCATGCTGATTGAATCGCCCCTTCCTTTCCTCCGGATCTCCCTTTCCGTCATTCTTCCGACCGTGGCGCTCACCGCTCTCTTTTTCCTGATGATCGTCGGCTTGGCCGTCAAGGTCCACAGGAAGAAGCATGCCTCCGGACCGGAGGCCCTCATCGGCGAAACAGGCAAGGCGGAGACCGATCTCGACCCGGAGGGAACGGTCTTCCTCCACAGCGAACTGTGGCAGGCCGTCGCCTTCGAACGGATCGAGAAGGGAACGAATATAGAGGTGACCGGCCTTCAGGGACTGGTCCTCAAGGTACGGCGGAAAGAGCCATAGAAACCCGAAAAGGAGACCCATCATGATCATGCAAATGCTCCCCTTGATTGTCATCATCGCCTTTGTCCTCTTTTCCATCATCAAGGTCGTCCGGGAATACGACCGGGCCGTGGTCTTTCGGCTGGGACGTTTCCACGCCGTCAAGGGACCGGGATTAATCGTCCTGATCCCTTTGATCGACCGGATGGTCCGCGTCTCCCTCCGGACCGTCACCATGGATGTTGATCCCCAGGATGTCATCACCCGGGACAACGTTTCCATGAAGGTTAATGCCGTCCTTTACTTCCGGGTCCTCCAGGCGGACAAGGCAATCATCGAGGTAGAAGACTATCTCTACGCTACCTCCCAGTTGGCCCAGACCACGCTCCGGAGCATCATGGGACAAGCGGAGCTCGACGAGATCCTCTCGGAACGGGACAAGATCAACCATGAACTTCAGCATGTCCTCGACAAGCAAACCGACGCATGGGGAATCAAGGTCTCGCTCGTCGAGGTCAAGCATATAGATCTGCCCCAGGAGATGCAGCGGGCCATGGCCCGGCAGGCCGAAGCCGAGCGGGAACGGCGCTACAAGGTGATCCATGCCGAAGGGGAGTATCAGGCGGCCACAAAACTTTCCGACGCATCCATCATCATCGAAAAACACCCGATCGCCCTCCAACTCCGCTACCTCCAGACCCTAAGTGAGATCGGTACGGAAAACAACTCCACGATTCTCTTTCCAATCCCGATCGATCTTCTGACCCCCTTTCTCCGGCAGGGGAAGAAAAAAGGGGGGGAGAGCACGGATGAACTGCCGCAAACATAAAGAGAAAACAAGAAGGAGTGATCCCGCACCATGACCGCAAACGTTCGACATCTCTCCGTCTGTCCCCTCGACTGTCCCGACACCTGCGGCCTGATCGTCAACATCGAGCAGGGACGGGTCGTCTCTCTCGCGGGGAACCCGGCCCACCCCTACACGCAGGGCTATATCTGCGGCAAGATGCGCCGTTACCCGGAAAAGATCTACTCCCCCGGGCGAATCATGACCCCGCTGCGGCGGACCGGTCCGAAGGGTTCAGGCACCTTCGAGCCGATCTCCTGGGACGACGCCCTCGACGAAATTCATGACCGCTTTCAGGCAATCATTGACCGATACGGCGCCGAGGCGATCCTTCCCTACTCCTATTCGGGGACGATGGGACTGATCCAGCGAAACGCCGGGCATCCTTTCTTTTACAAACTGGGTGCGAGCCGCCTCGATCGGACGATCTGCTCCAGCACGGCCGAGGCTGGATGGGACTATGCCGCAGGACGCGGGATCAGCCACGATCCCGAAGGGATGGCGGATTCCGACCTGATCCTCCTTTGGGGAATTAATGCCGCCTCCACGAATTTGCATATCCTCCCCTTCGTAAAGGCGGCCCGGTCCAAAGGCGCCCCCCTCATCGTCATCGATCCGTACCGGAACCGGACGGCGAAAATGGCCGACCGGCACCTCATGCTGAAACCGGGGACCGACACGGCCCTGGCCCTCGGGATCATGCATCTCCTGATCGCAGAGGGATGGATCGACCGGAATTATATTGACGGGATGACCCTCGGGTTCGATGCCCTCCGAGATCAAGTACGGGATTTTCCCCCGCGGCGAACGGCAAAAATCACCGGCCTGACGGAAACAGAAATCCGGGATCTGGCTCAATCCTACGGGGAGGCCGACGCCCCCTTCATACGCCTCGGCATGGGAATGTCCCGGCAACGGGGAGGCGGAATGGCGATCCGGAGCGTGGCCTGTCTCCCGGCCCTGACGGGAGCCTTTGCAAAACGGGGCGGGGGGATCACCCTCATGACCGGATCCTATTTTGAACTCGACATGGAGGCGGTACAGGGAGAAGCACTACTGGCCGGTCGAACCCCCAGGACCTTCAATATGATTCATCTTGGTCGAATCCTCACGGAGCCGCAGGGACCCCCGGTCAAGGGGCTCTTTATCTATCACTCCAACCCGGCGGCAACAGCACCGCGGCAGGGCAAGGTGATGGAAGGACTCCGCCGGGAGGACCTTTTCACCATCGTTCATGAACAGGTCCGGACGGATACCGTAGATTACGCAGACCTCGTGCTTCCGGCCACCACCTTTCTGGAACATACCGACCTCTATAAGAGCTACGGCCACTGCTACCTGCAGTATGCCGCCTCGGCCCTGCCTCCCGTGGGAGAGTCAAAATCGAACCGGGAACTCTTTCGTCTTCTGGCCGACCGATTCGGTTTTACGGACCCCTTCTTTTCACGCACCACCGACGAAATCATCGAAGAACTGATCGCTCCTCCATCGTCTTTTCGAAACGGTATTAACCTTGCTCTCCTGAAGGAGAAAGGGTTCGCCCGTCTGAACGTTGACCGCGGCGGCAATCCCTTCGAAAACGGGTTCTTTACCCCCTCGGGAAAATTCGAGTTCTATTCGGAATCGATGAAAAAGTCCGGCCTTCCCCCCCTGCCGGACTACCGGCCGCCGGAGCCGGAGGAACGGACACGCTATCCCCTGATCCTCATAACCCCGCCGGCGCATCACTTTCTGAACAGCACCTTCAGCGGCATCGAATCGATCCGTATTCTGGAGAAGGAACCGTCCCTCTGGATCCATCCCGACGATGCGGAAGCACGCGGGATTCATAACGGAGATCCGATCCGTCTTTTCAACGATGAAGGAGAATGTTCCCTTCCCGCCCGGGTCACAGGAGAAACGGGGCGAGGGGTGGTTGTCGCCGAATCGGTCTGGTGGCCCAAGTCGATGCAAGACAACATCGGGATCAACGCCCTCGTCTCCGATGAAGAGGCCGATATGGGGGGCGGCCCGGCCTTTCACTACAGCCCGGTGGAGGTCATACGGCAATAGATCCTCTCCCCTGCCGGATTCTCTGTCCCCCGAAGATCACCCGGTGTGGTTTTCATGCAGTTGCAAAATTCACACATCTACTTTATAGTACTCCTCATAATCCTCACGGCTTTCGTTTGATCCCTGTATTTTCTTTAAACGGACGAAGACACATAAGGATCGCACAATCGTTGAGAGATGGTTTATGACGGAGCTTCTCGGGAAACTGATTCTTCACTCTTCTCCGGCCTTTTGGCAGATTATTCGTTATATCCTGTTCGGAGCAACACTCACCTTCTTCGCCACAGCCGGACTTGCTCTCGGAGGATCGATTCTTTCCGTCACCGCATTTCTGTCCGACCCGAAGGGAACGGCATCCTTTTCCCGCACTCTCTCACAGCATCTCATGGAAGCGTCCCTCTTCAATCCCTGTTCCCTGATGCTCCTGATCCTTCTTCCACTCTTGACGGCCGGACTGATTTCAACTTCCCTTTTTCACCTGACTCTGAAATTGGGCTCAAACCTCTGGCCCGGGATCCTGCTCCTCGCCTTTTCCGCATCGATCCTTCTCCTCCTCTACGGGCTACAGACTTCTTCCGGACATTTCTCCACTGCCGGGCGTCTTTTAACCGGAGCAGGCGGGACGGCGCTGCTCCTTCTCTGCTACCTGATGGTCATTGTCCAGACGGGAAGTTACATGAACACGGAGCTGTGGCGGTACTCGGATCGGCCTCTGACCTTCTTTCCGACCTGGAACAACTGCGCCCGGATCACCCTCTATCTTCTTCTCGCACTGGCCATCACCGGGGCCCGGCTTCTTCAAAACGCAAGGGCAACAGAGGCGGACGGCCGCATCCGGAATACCGCACGGGGAATCACACTGGCTGCACTCCTTTTTCTGGCGCCCTTTGTCACCGCCGACCTGTATACCCTCCCGGTGGCGGCCCTGCGAAGAGCGGACTATCTCCTGGGAGGCACCGCCCTTCTCCTCTCCTGGGGAGCCGGGATGATCCTGATAGAATCTTTCCGCAGGGATCATCCGCGCACCGGCACGGTGGTCCTCGTCCTGGTCCTTCTCAGTTTAACGGCAACGGTCACCCTCGACGATCTCGGCCGGGAGCAAGCCACGACAGAAAAGATGGCCCTGCTGCAGCAAGTAACGGCGGTAGAGAAACAAGTTGCGGTACCGGCGCCCGTTGAACAAAAGAACGCCCTCTATGCCGCCGGCGAGGCGATCTACAACAGGACCTGTTCCGCCTGTCACCGTTTCGACACCCGGCTGGTGGGGCCTCCTTACAACAACGTGATCCCGAAGTACCGGGGAAAGATTGAAGAACTGAAGTCCTTCATCCGTACCCCGGTCCAGCGCAACCCCGGCTACCCGGCCATGCCGAAACTCGGCCTCAAAGAGGAGGAGATCAACGCCGTGGCGTACTTCCTTCTTGAAAAAACAGGGGGCGGGCAATGATGATCCGGATCCTGCAGCTCCTGATCACAGGCTATTTCGGAATCTTTCTGCTCCTTGCGACCGGACTGGGTGTGGGATGGAGCCGGATGAATCTCTCGCCCGAACAGCCGATCGCCTTTCCCCATACCATCCACGCAGGCCGGCTGGGGCTTCCCTGCAACTTCTGCCATCTTTATGTGCGACGCGGGAAACAGGCGACCGTGCCGCCGATTTCGGTCTGCATGTCGTGCCACAAAAACATTGCGGTGGACCGGCCGGAGATCGTCAAACTGACCGGCTACTATGAGCGGGGAGAACCGATCGCCTGGAACCGGATCTACAAGGTCCCCCCTTTTGTCTATTTCACCCACAAACGTCACATCAAGGCGGGGATCGACTGTTCCGCCTGTCACGGTGAGGTCCGGGCCATGAAGCGGGTCCGGCGGGTCCGCTCCCTGAAAATGGGGTTCTGTGTCACCTGCCACAAAAGCAAGGGGGCGCCGCGGGATTGCGCGACCTGTCATAAATAGATGAAAAATAAAAAACACAAAAAGATGATCTCACCGCAGAGACTCAGAGAAAAGACAAAGAATTTTTCCTGTCTTCCTTTGCGTGCTCTGCGTCTTGAGTGAGCGCAACGAACGGGCGGTGATTAATGATGAAACGACGTGATTTTTTAAAGGCCGCAGGCGCCCTGTCGAGCGCCTCCATGCTTTCCGCCTGCGGGAAGAAGGGCGAGCCGGAAAAGCTGATCTCCTACCTCGTCCCGCCCGAAGAGGGGGTCATCCCCGGCGAGGCGGTCTTCACCCCTTCAACTTGTACGGAATGCCCGGCACACTGCGGTCTCCGGGTAAAAACCATTGACGGTTTTCCCCGGAAGCTGGAAGGGAATCCCGGTCATCCCGTCAATCATGGAGCCCTCTGCATGCGGGGGCAGGCCGCCCTTTTCCGCCTCTACCATCCCGACCGGATCCGCACCCCACTGATCAGGGATGCGGGCGGCGATTTTCAACCGATCCCCTGGGAGAAGGCCCTGGAGCAAATCACTACCGCCCTGCGCGGACCTGGGAAAAAGAAACATCTCTATCTTTCCGGCAGAACCACGGGGACCCTCGTCACGATGATCGATAAATTCTGCAAAACCGCCGGCATCGAAAGAGCCCCCGAGTTCGAACCCTACTCCCACGGTGCCCTCCGCACGGCCTATGGAAGGCTCTTCGGTACCTCCGACCTTCCCGGGTACCGGATTAAAAAGGCTGATTTTCTTCTGACTCTGGGCGCCGATATCCTGGAGACCTTCATCACTCCCGTCTCCTTTGCCGGGCAGGTTGCCGACCGGAAGGAAGATGCATCCTTTACCTGGACACACATCGAACCCCATGTGTCCCTCACGGGGATGAACGCAACGAATCGCCTCACCCTGCATCCCGGAAGCGAGCCGGTCCTCCTCCGTTTTCTCCTCCGCTCCATTCTTGGAAAAAAGATAAACCCCTCACCGGATACTGAGCGGATCCTTTCCTTCCTTCCAGCCCTCACACTCCGGGAAACCACCCGAAGAACCGGCCTTGCCCGGGAACAAATCCTCCGGATAGTCAACCACTTTGCGGAGGCGAAACAACCCCTCCTGATCACCGGCGGGGTTTCTACCGGGCACGGCGACGGATTGCAGACCGCCCTTTTGACCGTTCTGATCCAGTGGAGTTTGTCGATGAACGAAGAAGGGACTATCGATTTTTCCCGCACGGAAAACTACGGTTCGCTGGGAACCTTCTCGGACCTGATGGTTCTCATGGACGAGCTGGAGCAAAACAGAATCGGCGTCCTCTTCCTTTCCCGGGCAAATCCCATCCATGCCATGGCGCAGGAGTATCACTTCCCGGAGAAACTTGCAAAAGCCGACCTCGTCGTCGCGTTCACCGACCTGATGGACGAGACCGCAAAAGAGGCCGACCTGATCCTGCCATTGTCGCACCCCCTCGAGTCGTGGGGAGACGCCGAACCGCAGCGGGGAATCCATTCGCTGATCCGGCCCGCTTTGCGCAAGCAATACGACACTTTCCCGGAAGCGGAGATTCTTCTTCAACTTCAGGACAGAATCCTGGGGCGCCCGCTGAAAACAGATTACGCGGAGATCCTTCGGTCGGCATGGCACAGCCTTTTCGGTGCTGAAGGGACGGAGGCATTCATGCAGCAAGGATATCGAAAGATCCCCCTCCCGGAAAGAGAGACATTTCTCGATCTCTCCACTCTCTCATCGTCTACGTTTCAGAAAAGCCCGCAATCTCTTGAAGGACAGGTATTGATCGTCACTCCGTCGATCCGGACCTTCGATGGACGGAGCCGGCCCCTCTCCCTTCTCTACGAGGTCCCCGACCCCCTGACGACAATCACCTACGGAAAATGGGCCTCCATCGGAGAGCGGACGGCCACTTCAGCCGGCCTTACTGATAAGGACAGGATTGTCCTTAAGACCCCCGGCGGAAAGATGACGCTTGCGGCAAAGGTTCAGCCGGGCCTGCCGGAGGGGGTACTCGTCGTCCAGCGGGATCTTTTCGAAAGCGCCCCCCTGCCGGGGAGTCCGGAGACAGGGGAAATCCTTCAAGTCTCTAAAAAAATGTTCCTTGAAAAAACCGGGGGTCCTGTGCGGATTCCGGTCCTCTCCGGGTCGACTTCACAACACGGACGGGGGCTGATCCCCATGAAGGAGATCCATCACCACGAACGGATCAGCCTCTATCCTCCACAGGAATACGCCGGGTACCGCTGGGCCATGGCCGTCGATCTCGACCGCTGCACAGGCTGCGCCGCCTGCGTGGCTGCCTGCTACGTCGAAAACAATGTCCCCATCGTCGGACGGGCGGAACATTTAAAGGGGCGGGAGATGTCCTGGCTCCGGATCGAGCCCTATTACAATGACGGCAGGGCCGAATTCCTTCCAATGATGTGCCAGCAGTGCGACGACGCCCCCTGCGAGACGGTTTGTCCGGTCTATGCGGCCTACCACAATCCCGAGGGACTGAACGTGCAGGTCTATAACCGCTGCGTGGGAACCCGCTACTGTTCCAACAACTGCCCCTACAAGGTTCGCCGCTTCAACTGGTTCGAACACCGGTGGGAACCGCCTCTCGACCGGATGATCAACCCGGAGATCTTCGTCCGGTGGAAGGGGGTCATGGAGAAGTGTTCCTTCTGCATCCAGCGGATCCGGAAGGGACACGACACCGCAAAGGACAGGAAGAGAAAAATCAGGGACGGGGAGGTAATCCCCGCCTGCGGAGAGAGCTGCCCCGCCGGGGCGATCACCTTCGGGAACCTCCTCGACCGGAAGAGCCGGGTCCACCGGCTGGCCCATTCCGGCCGGGCCTACCGGGTCTTTGATGAACTCGGCACGGAACCGGCGGTCTACTACCTGCGGAAGGTCTGACGACAGGAAGAGAGCCATGGAAAAATCGATGCAGAGAAACGAACGGATCGAAAGGGAAATTCTCTCGGCCATGAAGAGACCGGGGGCACTCTACTGGATCGCCCTCTTCTTCTGCGGGTCGGTTTTTATCGTGGGGATGCTCTTCTGGGGACACCAGTTGAAGACCGGCCTCGGCGTGGCCGGGATCTCCCATCCCGTAGCGTGGGGAGTCTATATCACCAATTTCGTTTTCTGGGTCGGGATTGCACACTCCGGGACACTGATTTCCGCCGTACTCTTTCTCTTCCGCGCAAAGTTCCGGACCAGCTTCAACCGGGCGGCCGAGGCGATGACCGTCTTCGCCCTGATGGTGGCCGGCCTCTTCCCCCTGATCCATCTCGGGCGGACCTGGGTCTTCTACTACCTCCTTCCGTATCCCAGCCAGCGGATGATCTGGCCCAACTTCCGGTCTCCCCTCGTATGGGACGTCTTCGCCATCAGCACCTACCTGACGGTGAGCCTGATCTTCTTCTACGTCGGAATGATCCCCGATCTCGCCATCATGCGCCGCCGCTTTACCGGCATACGCAGCCGGATCTACCAGGTCCTCTCCCTCGGATGGGAAGGCAGACTCGGTGAATGGAGAAACTACGAGCAGCTCTACCTCTTTCTCGCCGCCTTCGCCACGCCACTGGTGGCCTCGGTCCACTCCATCGTATCGTGGGACTTCGCCATGAGCATCCTCCCCGGATGGCACACCACGATCTTCGCCCCCTACTTCGTGGCCGGGGCGATCTTCTCGGGGACGGCCATGGTCATCACCCTCGTCGTCCCCATGCGGAAGGTCCTCTCCCTGGAGAAATACATCACCGTCGATCACATCGAATCGATCGCCAAGATCCTCCTCTTCACCTCGTTGATCGTTACCTATGCCTACATCGTGGAACCGGCCCTCGCGGTCTACGGGAAGAACCCCTTCGAGATCGAGGCATTCCGCTACCGGGCCTTCGGCGACTACAGCCCTCTCTTCTGGACCATGATCCTCTGTAACTCGATCCTGCCGCTAACCCTCTTCATAAAACGACTGCGGCGAAACATCATCTTCCTGTTCATCCTCTCTCTCCTGGTCAATGTCGGGATGTGGCTGGAACGGTTCGTCATTATCGTCAGCAGCCTGGCGCGGGACTACACCCCCTACGCCTGGGGCACCTATCACCCCAGTCTCGTGGAAGTCGGAATCACCCTGGGCGGGTTCGGCCTCTTCTTCTCGGCCTACCTGATCTTTCTCAAGACCCTTCCCGTCCTCTCCATTACCGAGATCAAGGAGCGCAGTGATGGCACAAAAAATCATTCTGAATAACCGGGAAGACTTTGTCCGGAAGTTGAAAGATCTGATCAACGGGGGGGTCCCGGCGGACAAGATCGATGCGCAGTATCCCTACCCGGTCCATGAAGTGGAAAAGATCCTGGGGCGCAGACCCGGCCCGGTTCGCTACTTCACCCTCATCGGGGCGGTAACCGGATTTGCCGCGGGATTCGGACTGACGATCTACACCGTCTTAAGCTGGCCGATGATCACCGGGGGGAAACCGCTGATCTCGATCCCCCCCTTCCTCCTCATCGCCTACATCCTGACGATTCTCTTCGGGTCCGTCGCCGCTTTTGCAGGCTTCCTTTTCGTCTCCATCCTGCCGAAGATCGGACGGCTCTTCGCCCCCCTCCCCGAAGCTGGAAACCGCTTCATCATCACCATCCGGGAGGGAAACCAATGAGCCGAAGCCAACCCGATTCTCCCCTTCTCTACCTCCTGACAGGGATCGTTGCCGGGGGCATCGCCTTCCTCGAACTCGGTCCCTTCCGCGGGAACGGAAGTTCACTCCTCCTCACACTGGTCTTCTGGACCGCCGTCGTGGAGGGGTGCATCGCCGTGGCCGCGATCTGCGACCTCGTTCATGCCCGGTGGATCGTCACCCTGAAAAGGGAACTCCTCTCGCCGGCTCCCTTGCTCTTCCTGCTGCTGTTCCTCTTTTTGATCCTGGGACTCAGGCTCGATCTCTATTCCTGGTCTTCACACCCCGGTCGATGGCTGAATCGACCCTTTTTTCTCATTCGCAACATCATCATCCTTCTGATCACCCTCGCCGCTGCCATTCATTATGCCGCCCGGAGCCGCCGCAACGATGGAAAGACGAACACCGCCGCCGTCCTCTACCTCTTCGCCTTCGTCCTCGCCCAGTCGATGGTCGCCTACGACTGGGTCATGCCGCTCGACGATCCCTGGTACAGCACTCTGTTCGGTCCCTACTTCTTCGTGGAAGCGATTTACTGCGGCATCGCCGTGGCGGGGATCCTGTACGGGATCCGTTTCAGGGGGGAAGTACGCCATGACGGAAAAGCAAAGGAATTTCTACGGGACATCGCAACACTGACCTTCGGCTTCTCCATCCTCTGGGGCGGGCTCTTCTTCACCCAGTTCCTGGTCATCTGGTACGGGAACCTTCCGGAAGAGGTACTCTACCTGGTCGACCGGGTCAGCGGCACCCCCTGGTTGGCGCTCTCCTGCTCCGTGATCGGGGCCTTCTTCGTCGCTCCCTTCTTTCTCCTCCTCCCCCGCCAGACCAAGACCGCCCCCGCTATGGTCGCCTTCGTCTCCCTGATCATTCTCGGGGGATTGATCATCGAACGGATCCTCTTCCTGAAACCGGTCCTTTCCCTTTCCACGATGATCTTTTTGCCGGAGTTTCTGGGGATGTTACTTCTCTTCGTTCTGCAGATGGGCAGACACAGGGGATAAGGCAAAAGCATTCACCGCAGACGCCGAGGGCGCAGAGGAAAACAGGACAAGGGAAAGGCAAGATCAAGGGCAAAAAGCAAAAGCATTAAACCACGGGGAACTCGGGGAGTCACGGGGAAAAGCATGCGCCATGAAGGACATGAAGATCATGAAGGAATGGAAATCGTCCACAAAACCTGTAGCGTCCCGGTTGATCCGGGACGGCGCTTTTCACTCCGGTTGTGCAAAACGAAACGATCATCTAAAATCGAAAGACGGAAATGACACAATCATGGAAAGAGGTGCAACATCATGAAATATTCATACCTTCATTTCGGGATCATGCTACTGGCATTCTGGA